>JBKPNF010000286.1:0-1898 GCA_046732455.1 Thermoproteota archaeon
ACTTCCTGTTCCTGTAAGCCTTTCTGAATTGTTTATGAGCACAATAGGCAGCAACTAGCTGACTTGCTGGGCTTTCTGTCCGGCATCTTCCTAAAACAAGCTCAAAATAATGCAGTAGTTCTATAGCAGAAAGAAATGGACTGGGTGGGATGAGTGGAAGCCACGACCTCAGCATAGCAACATTATGCGCTCTGCTCTTCATCTTATATCAACCAGTTAACGCCCATGTTACAATAGGTTTGGTATCGTGATGATAGCAATACATCTTAGTGAGCAAGCTTGCTGATAAAATCTTGTCATGTCTATGTATGAGAGGCTTCTTCTTTTACTATTTCGTGAACTTTGATGATGCGAATATTATAGTCTCTTCAGCCTCTTTTACAATATTGCGTATTATTTCAGCTGCAGGTAAGATTTCATGAATAAGACCTGTAGATTGACCAGTGAATGGAACAAGTTCATGATCCTTGTCTTCTTTTATTCCAGTCATTATGGTATTTCTTAGCTGTTCTGCTTGACTTTTGACTTCATCAGCCGATTTTTGGCTCCATTCCTCAATAAAGGATGTGCGTAAAGCGCGTGGGGCAGTTCCTTTGTAACTACTAGGGTTTGATACAGGAAAGACGTCGTTTATGAAATGTACTCTTATTGTATCTTCTGATTCTGCTGCTATTATTCTCTGCTTCCATTGCTGACCTACCTTCGATGCTTCAACGGAAGCTAGAAATCGTGTTCCTATATTGATTCACTGCGCACCCAACATTAAGGCTGCAGCCAACCCTCGTCCATCTGCAATACCACCTGCAGCAACAACCGGTATTTGCCAATCGTTAACTACATCAACAACTTGAGGTATTAGAGCTAGAGAACTAACATCACTGCAGAAGCCGCCCGCCTCACTACCCTGTGCGACTATTATATCTACTCCAAGTTCGGCTGCCTCTCGTGCTTGTTTTGCAGAATGAACTTGATGCATAAACAAGAGTCCTGCATCATGAACCTTCTTGACTAGGTCTTTTGGATTTCCTAGAGCACAAGAAATGACTTTGGGTTCTGCTTCTTCAATTGCAAACCTAAATGCATCCTCACTGAAAGTGTTAATCGTAAAATTTATTGCAAATGGGTGTTTCGTTAATTCTCTTACTTTTTCTACTTCACGTTTGAGATTATCGATAGAGCGAAGAGCACTTCCTATACTTCCTAGAGCTCCAGCGTTTGACACCGCTGCAACTAGTTCTGGAGAGGTGTATGGTGCAATAGCAGCCTGGATTATCGGAAATTCTATACCTAAA
The DNA here is from genome assembly GCA_046732455.1 of Thermoproteota archaeon. GTDB lineage: Archaea > Thermoproteota > Nitrososphaeria > Nitrososphaerales > Nitrososphaeraceae > Nitrososphaera. The sequence goes on from JBKPNF010000286.1 coordinate 1,293, forward strand.
ACAGTGCATAAATCGGTCCGCACAGTCAGGTGATACTATATACCTTAACTTAAAATATTTTCGTTCTTACCCATATGGAAAATACTATACAAAATGATTGCTCATTATCATTAAGTGCATCAATCAATTTTTTGGATAGGTATTTCTGTAGAGTCATGGATGTCACAGACCAAACCAAGGGGACCAAAAACAAGCTTAATTCAATACCGTAGTAGTACAACAGAAAGAAATGGACCGGGTGGGAGTGGAAGCCACGACCTCAGCAAGCTTGGCTAGTCTCTCTATTATCTAAAGGGACAGCTAGGGAAAGAGAGAACTTTACGGCTCAAATCCCACCCGTCCACTCTGACATGCTCCAGGTTGTGTTACATTTGATGAGCAGAGGTAGGTAGAGATAAGATAACCACTCAAGTGTAGTAAAGACTATCAAAGCCTAAGTAATGTATTAGCAGAAAACAACCTCAAATCCTTAAATCATAGTCACAGGCAGACTCTTTTACAAAATGTCAATCAGCGGGAACAGCAACCGCAACGAAAGAGAGCAAGGAATAGCCTTTTTTGCATTGGGTAGCAGAGACGCAGGAGCATTCGTCATAGCGTTAATAC
>JBKPNF010000287.1:0-3175 GCA_046732455.1 Thermoproteota archaeon
AGGTATTTTGGACAGAGTGTGGGTCGCTTATACGGTCGACTATCGAATGAACTAAAGTCCATTGTTGTGTCTCACTCGGAAAAGAACCCCCAGTTTGCGGACGGGCTGGGAATGGGCCTTGGTTATATCTATGCGAGATCAGAGCCTGCACTACAACATGAGATAATGCACAAAGCAGAGAAGAGTTTTGAAATCTCTCGAGGTCTAGGATTTGGGTTTGGCCTCACGTTTGCCTTGTTGCAAGAAGAAGATGCCAAGAATATGGTGTCACTCACAGACAAGAACTCTAACCTGGATGTGGGCTTTGGAATGGGTTTGGCAGTAAGCTATTCCAATCTTCCTGATGAATTGCGCAAGTTTGTACTTGATAGAGTAGCTAGAGATTGCCAGTTTGCGTTTGGGACTGGAATATATGGTGCCTATTTTTACAAAGAGGCATGTCCCAAAGACCTGTTCATATTGTTGCATAGCAATGGAATGATCTCCTATGGGCTCGGGGTTGGTTTTGGACTCGCCTATTTCTACCTTCCAGAACAGTTTCAATCAGAACTTGAACCTCTGCTAAAGACCAATGTTAGACTAGACGACGGATTTGGGATAGGTATTGGCTTTGTACTCAAGCATCTTCCTGTAGAAGTCCAAGAAAAGTTCATTAGTAAAGCCTCTGCCAGCAATGCTTTTGCAACCGGCTTAGGTTATGGCCTTGGATTTACATGGCAATATATTGGTGAAACTTTAAGGCAAAAGGCTTTTGCCTTTGCGAATTCAAATAATGACTTTGCACGTGGACTCGGGTATGGCCTCGGAGAGCATCTCGACTATCTAACACCTGTATTCTTCGATCAAGTTATTTCCTTTGCTGATACAAATAGCGAATTTGACAGAGGGTGTGGAGTGGGTGCTATTTGGGTTTGGCCGTATCTCAGTGATGATGCCAAACATACCATAGTTGAAAGAATGAAAACAAGGGGTGAATTTGCGAGAGGAATAGGATTTGGATTAGCAAGAATCCTACAGCATTTTCCAAATAATGAAAGAGAACAGATGCTTGACCGACTAGGTTGGGATCCAATGTTTTCGGAAGGATTTGGAGAAGGAACAGCACAATTTCTTTGGACTAGCTATGGAGAGGCCAATAAGCACCAATTCCTTGAACTAGCCAGAAGCTCTGCAGAAATCTCAAAAGGGCTTGGCACCGGTCTTGGGTTCATGTATTTGTACTCGAAAAATGACCTAAGCCATGAGCCCTACAAACACGTTTTCAAAACTGATCCAAGCTCTAGAAGGGGTCTTGGCATTGGTATGGGAAGGGCGTACAAGTACCTATCAGCAGATGCCCACCTGGAAGCATTGCGCATTGCAGAAGAAGATGTAGAATTTGCAATTGGGTTTGGCGAAGGCATAGGTAGGGTATATAACTATCTTGAAGATTCACAGAAGAAGCATGTCATGTCATACGTAAATGATGGGGATGCCGGCTTTTCGAGGGGTCTTGGGATGGGTTTTGGATCAGTCTTTTCATATCTTGAGGAAGATGTGAAGAAAGATATACTTACACGGATTTCGCATAACAGACAGCTATCATTGGGTCTAGGAACAGGACTTGGAATGCATATTTCCTATCTATCTGAAGCATTGTCCTTGAAGATATTTGAACTTGCAAGAAACAATTCATTTCTTGCATCAGGTCTTGGAGAAGGATGCGGAATTATGTTTCCATATATATCAGAGAGTACAAAGGATTGGCTATCTTCTCAGGTGAGCATCGATGGTTTTACCTTTGGCTTTGGTATTGGGATTGGCAGGATTGGAAGATACTTGGAGAAGAACGTATTTGAGGAAGCGGCGATATTCACAAAAAATATTAATTTTATGAAAGGATTCGCAATAGGGCTTGGAAGCGTTACTGCAAACTTTTCTAAAGAGCTTATGCTGGAGATTTTATCTAGCACTGCAGTAGAGTCATCTTCATTTGCAAAGAATTTTGGCTTTGCTATTGGACATATCTTCTCACTGCTAGACAATGGTAAAACAAAAGAGATTCAAGAAATAATGAAACAGAGCGAAGAATATTATCTTGTCGGCCTCGGGGAAGGTCTTGGCCACTGCCTCCCATCAACAGGTAGCCGGCTTGTCGAAGAGGCTATGCAAAAGATAGGTTCTGTAAATCTTGAGAGAGGAGTAGCTAGGGGGCTTACAGAGAGCTTCGAGTACCTAAACCTCGTGGAGGTACTGGGGATCCTTGAATATGCCATGTTTAATCCTGAATGCGGTAAAGTCTTGGGAGAAGGTCTTGCAGATAAGTTTGCATCCCTAGATGAAGAAAAGCAATCCTGGATTCTTGATACCCTGCAAAAGGAAAGCCAATTCTCGAAGACGTTTGCCAAGATGATCCAAAAAAATATTGTGTACTTGTCACCCGAAACACGAGAAAGAATAAAGGATCTAGAGGCAAAATTTCCACATCTTCAGATCGCGCTTGAAAGTGATAGCTAGTGATGAGTGGACCGCCACGACTGCTTGATATAATGTTGCTGAACATTTCTTTTTCTTTTCGAGCTTCAACTACAGCGTTTGGCCAAATTCCGTAGTAGATATAGACCCCGGCGCAGCCTGCGAAGCAGCGCAACAAGTGATATGCTAATGCCAGAGCTTCAAATTACAAACAACAGTGGGAGATATCCTGCTTTGGTTGAACACTTCTCCTCGTCAAATGGCCACACATATGATTAGATAGACTTGACAACTGACCATTTAAACAAACAACTGCGTCTCAATTTTGAAGCTGTTCCGCCGAGTCACTCTGGGCCCGCTAGAAATAAAAAAACGTTCAAAATGGGCTCAATGTTTTTACAAGTAATTATTTAACGGGCAACAATAGTGGCATATGTCGGGTCTGTATAGCGCTGGGCACTTGTGCGTTAAAAAAGACAGCAAATGACACTGTTCAATCGTAGGGACATTTCAAAAAAATTTGTGCTCAATATCACTAGCGAGCACCTGAAGATTTAACAGTGCAATAATTTGTTACTGTTAAGTATTCGTTGGCTAGGCTGTTAAGTTGTCTCAGTCTTACGTGGCGCGACGATAAGTCAACAGTATCTTGTATTAGAACCCTTATAATTAGTGGACCCGAGGGGGTTTGGGTCCTGTATGTAAAGGGGTTCAATAGTAT
>JBKPNF010000288.1:0-21795 GCA_046732455.1 Thermoproteota archaeon
TGTCGCCTTGCTAATCTCTACCATCATCTTGGCTGCCGGATGCTGAACATCTATCTCTTTGAGAATTGTAGCACCGTCGTTGGTTATTGTTACATCGCCAAGGTTGTTTACAAGCATCTTGTCCATTCCTCTTGGGCCAAGGCTTGTGCGCACAATGTCTGCTATTGTCTTTGCTGCAGTGATATTGTTCTTCTGGGCCTGATTGCCTTTTGTTTCATTAGTGCCCTCTTTCAAAAGAAAGATAGGCATAGGTTGCTGTTGCTGTTGTATTGACATAGATCATTTTCACCTTTATGTTCGTACCTACAGATGATCTTCTAGGCGTAATTTAAGATCTTCTAATGACCACTTCATCAAATGCAGATATTGGCTATATGCCTATTACTGTTGTTTGATATTAAATACATTAATAGATGAATTTTATGAGAGATCCTATACGATAAAGCGGACAGTAGAGCAAGATAGACACTATAAGAAACGGTGCAAAGACAGTGTGTGCCGGCATAGCTAGAGGCTATATTTTTGCCTATTAGAGCAGTAAGAGATGTAGAGAGAGAGATATATATCATATGAGAAATCTTTACTTTATAGATCTTATGGTTATGCAAACAGCCATGGTCTGTTTAGCGGACTTTAATTCTCATGGAAGATAGATGGATATCCCTACAGTTTGGGATCTGTGAAGTGAAAATGCAAGAGGAATCGACATGGAGAGCATTATATGGTCTGGGGCTCTATCTCTCTGACACGGCTTCAAAGTACTGGTTTTGTTTATGCGAAACTAGCGGTGTGTCAATACAGTATGGATTCATTCAGCTCCCAAAGTAGAGCAGAGAGATGTATCTGTTTGGTATCACAATAATATCAACAGCGCCCACTGTAGATTGGATAATTTAGACCCGGTGGCCTACAGGACTGTCAAAGGTAAATTGAATAGCCCTGTACAGTGGATAGGATTATTTCTAAAGGTTACTTCTTCTTCTTATAAAGTTCATAGAAAGTATAATAATAATATCATATTTCAGCTAAGATCGGCAATCGTCTTGGCCAGGTTGGCGGTAATTTCCTTTATCCACTTGTCCCCTTTTGAACGGGTAGCCTTCTTTGGGTCTCCCCAAACACCATTGCCGGTAATTCTGGGAAAAGATCCCGGCGCATTAGTCAGGCTGCTGTAAGCAGCCTTTGATTTAGATAGATTTTTGGAATTTGGCATGGCTCGATCCATGTGCACAAGTTCAGGCGCAATTGCCATCACAAGAGACGTTTCAACTTCACCTGCGTGGTCAAACTCAGGTGTCATCATATGCCAGTAATGTAGGGTATGGATGTTGACATAAGTAGGTACCTTGCCCTGTATCTCCTGAGGAATATACTGCAGCACCCCTGTATTACCGTGATGGCCATTTAGAATAATTATTTCCTTTATCCGGTTTTCTGAAAGTGAAATGCATGTGTCACATAACATTCTAGACAATGTTGAGTTGCGAAGCGATATGTTGAACATCGGTTTGTGTTCAAATGATACACCATATGAAATGACAGGGAGGACAAAAGCGCCAACTTTTTCTGCTAAGAGCCTTGCAAGGTATTCAGCGATAAGTGAATCTGTCGATACTGGCAGATGCGCACCGTGCTGCTCGAGAGATCCTATAGGTATTATGGCGCGCTTGATTCTTTGGATTGTGACCCTAAAATCATGGTCAGTCATGCCGAATACCGGTGCTGACATTATGCATTAAACAGGCTTGTGCCTATTAACTACCTTTTGTTCTTTTTTTGTGGCTGATCAATTTTTTGTTTTCTTTGACATAAACCTTCCCCCAGTACACTTCAAGTTTGTTTTCAAGGTAGAGCCTGACCCCTTCAAGAAGTGTAGCTGCTTCAAGTTCTTGACCCTTTTTCTTGATGGTGTCAAGGGTATCATATGTCGATACCTTGAAGGATTCCTGGTGTATTATTGGTCCTTGGTCAAGGTCCTCGGTTACAAAGTGCGCGGTGCACCCTATTATTTTGGCTCCGCGCTCGTATGCTTGAACATATGCATATGCCCCTGGAAATGCAGGGAGAAGTGAAGGATGTATGTTGATTATCCTGTTTGGATACCGCCAAACGAAGTTTGGTGTCAGTATGCGCATATACCTTGCAAGGACTATTAGATCAATATTATACCGCTCTATTAGTTGCAGGATTTTGTTTTCAGCCTCTGCCTGATCTCTATGAACCACTGCGTGAAATGGTATTCCTAGATCATCTGCAATTGACTTAAGGGTGGCGTCACTTGCGATTATAACAGAGATGTTGGCTCTTATTTGACCCTTTTTCTTAGCCTGCAGTAGCCTTACAAGGCATTGAGGTTCCTTGCTTACAAAGATTGCAACATTCCGGAGTCTGTATGGCTCTTGGTAATGAACCCTTATTTCCATTGACAGCTTTTTGGCAAGGTGATTTAGACCTACGTCAAGCTGCTTCCTGCATATCTCGTCTGCAAATGATGCCTCAAATTGCATACCAAAGAGTCCTCGGAGCACGTTCTGGTTTATCTTTTCGATGTTGCCCCCGCTTTTGAAGATAAAGTTGGTAATATCAGCTACGACACCTTTCCTATCAGGTCCCACTACAGTTACTTCAATGAGAGTCTTGTCCCTCGGCTCAGGCACGGGAACTGATAGCATTTCTGAAACATAAATAAATGTTCAGATGAACCGTCAATACTTAAATAATAGGATTGTTAAATGAAGCCGTTGGGTTACAGCGTTAACAATGGTTATAATTTTTGAGGGACGGTAATAAATGCACTTCTGTACTACTTCTCTAGCCCTCTGAGGCAGGCATATGGCATATGAAGGCGCAGCCAAGGCAACAAAAAACATCTCCTGCAAAACAAAGAAAAAACTACGACTACAATAAACCTATTGGCAAGTGTATAGTCTGTTACACAATTTCTGGTTGGCATTGCTATGACTGCGACAACGACTTTTGCCAGATGCATTTTGAGGACCATAAGGAAAAGAAACAGTGCATGACAAGGTGATGCATGACTTAGCCACTATTTAGTAGTACAATAAGACGAGGGGGCGACAATAGACTTGAATTAATAGATGGAGGGACTATAGTATGTTGCATTGTTATCTGTTATCTGCTGTAGGGTGTGCCTGAGCATGGTTGTAACCCGTGTGCTGATAAGAGAGAGTGCTTAACCAACTAACTTCATCAATTTTTTTAGATCAAAAAGTGAACAATCAAAATGCAGTGATCTTCTTCCACAATTTTCACGCATAGATAGGATTTATACAAGTACACCGGCTCTTCTGAGGGTCCCTGCTCTGTTTTATCGTAACCTGCTTGAGTAAGAGAGATAAGTAGGAAGATATCTCGTGCTATTGAAGTGGATAAGCGTATGCAACCGCAGGAGCAGAATAATTGCATCCATCTGTCTCAAGCCAACGATGTGAATATTTCTCCCACGACTGGGGAATGTGAAGAATGCAAGAAAGAGGTTACTAGATGGGTTGACCTGCCTCTGTGCTTGTCCTGCGGTCACGTTGGTTGCTGTGATTCATCTCCTGGAAGACATGCCACAAGACATTTTATCGATACAGACCACCCTGTAATGGCAGCCTTGCCCCATAAGACATGGAGATGGTGCTATATTCCCAAAGCTTATGGATAAGCAGGAGGAAATGGCTGAAATGACAGTTCAACAAAATACGGAGTTTGAAGACTTCTCGAATGATGTTGAAAGGGGCTTGGCAGCCAAGAACAAGTATATCAGTCCCAAATATTTGTACGACAAGGTAGGGTCACAACTGTTTGAGCAGATATGTCTTCAGCCCGAGTATTATCTTACAAGGACTGAAGCTTCAATACTCAAGGAGCATGCACCAGTCATTTCAAAGTTGGTGGGCAGAAACATCAAGATAATAGAACTTGGAAGTGGAAGCAGCTCAAAGACAGCTATTCTGCTCAGTTACTTCTCATTACAGAAAAAGAGGATCTACTACTTTCCAATAGATATATCAAACAGCATATTAACGGAGAGCACCCGGAGACTGAAATCACAGTTTCCAAACGCCAACATAATTGGAATCCGGTCGGATTACAAGCATGGCATAGACAAGGCTGCTGCTGCTGCTGTTGAATGCACCTCTGCTGAGAGTAACAAGGAAATTCCTGACATAACGCTCGTGCTCTTTTTAGGTTCGAGCATTGGCAACTTTGAACTTACACAAGCAAGATCTTTACTGGGATCAGTAAGGAAAAAACTCCATACAAACGATTTACTGCTTGTTGGATTTGACTTGCAAAAGGACGAATTAGTTCTAAACGCAGCCTATAATGACATGGCTGGTATAACAGCCAAATTCAATTTGAACTTGTTGGCAAGGATAAATAGGGAACTTGATGGGAATGTGGAAGTCGGAAAGTTTGAACATCATGCTTTCTACAGTCGTGAGCAACAGAGAATAGAGATGCATCTAGTTTCAAAAACTGACCAAAACCTCTACATAGGCGCACTAGGCAAAACATTTGCCATCAGAAAGGGTGAGAGTATCCACACAGAAAATTCCTATAAATACACTTTGAATCAAATAGCTGCCCTCGCTCACGATTGCGGCCTTACCGTAGAGCAAAACTTTATGGACAAAAACAGATGGTTCGATGTAGCTCTTCTTTCGCCATCCTAAAAGTCTCCCGCGCAACGGAAACCTGCGAAGAGTATCCTTTCGTTAGGCTTGAAATAATTCCTATAGCTGCTGCGTATTTGTGCAGTCGATGTCGCAAAGCAGCCTCCGCGCAGCACTTTTTGGTTTATTGTCCATTTGTCGGTGTATTCAGAAAATTTTGACTTAAAGCCTGGATATAGCACGTATTCTGACGATGTCCATTCCCAAACATCCCCTATCATCTGCTGGCAGCCATAATAGCTCTTGCCAGCAGTATAGCTTCCCACCTTGGATGGGCCCCATAGGTATGATTCAAGGAGGTTGGCATATTTGGGAGTTGGTCTTTGATCGCCCCATGGGTACAGCGTTTTTCTCTGCAATTCCTCGTTCCAGCTTGCCGCTTTTTCCCATTCTGCCTCAGTTGGAAGCCTCTTACCTGCCCAGCGCGCATATGCATCTGCTTCATAGTAACTGATATTGACTACCGGCTCATCTGGTTCGATCTTGCTCCGGCCTCGAAAATCCTTCTTTTTCCAGATACTATTATCTTCTTCTTGCCTCCAATATAGCGGCGCGTTCCATCCCTGCTCCCTTACCAGTTCCCATCCATCTGCAAGCCAGTATTTGTAATCTTCATATCCTCCAGCCTCTATGAACTTCATATATTCACCATTGGTCACAGGTGCCACGTCTATTTTGAAGGGTTGCAAGTATACTTTGTGCTCTGGGAGCTCATTATCGTAGCAAAAGGAATTGCCGTTGTAACCAACCTCAAAGATCCCCCCCGGGATATTGACCATCCCTGAGGAAGAAATTCCTTTTGTCTCTGATGCTCTTGGAGGTTCGTTAATGATTAGAGGCTTGTAGTTGTCAGATGGATCGGGGAAGCGCTCGAAAAAATGTTGAAAATCATATACCATAAGCTCTTGATGCTGCATCTCATGTTGCATTCCAAGCATAATGTCATACTGGAGCTCATGAGTTAGTGCATTTGGGTTTTGAGAAAATGTCGTTGACTTTTCTTTCAAAAATTTGGTTACTTTTCTGTCAATAAATGATCTGTAATCTAGAGTCTGCTTTACAGTAGGTCGCGGGAACTTACCTCTCTCTTGCTTTGGCAGAATTTTTCCAAACTGCTGGTAGTATGAGTTGAGATATTCTAGATTGAAACCGCCACTGTCATCTGATTCTAGGATAGCGCCGTTCTTTTCTAACACTTTTTGAAAGAACCACGTTACGTGTGCAATATGCCAGTTTGGGGGGCTGCCGAATGGGTCAGACTGCATAACTGCATCCTCTATTCTCAATGGTTTGAAAAGCTGCATAGTCTTCTTCCTGACCTGTGCAAATTCAGACAACAACAGATCGGCAGATTCTTGATATAGTAGTTTTGACATAACAGAAAAAACATTTTGATCCTTATAAGCTGTCCCATTCTTATTCTGTTTGCATGCACAGTTGAGAGGTGCGGGGGGTGGGATTTGAACCCACGGACCCCTGAGGGACGGGATAACCCATTTTATGAGATCTTAAGTCCCGCGTCTCCAAGCTTTTAGCCTATTTGGCCGGGCTCTACAACCCCCGCAGACTCGAGGTTGCGTTAATAGGCATGCATAAATAAATCTTGATCTTAAGCACGTCCCAATAATTATTATATGGTTTATTGGCTCGATTGTTCGTTCAGCTGCCTTGGTAGCTCAGCCTGGTAGAGCGTTACCTTGGTAAGGTAAGGCTCTTCAAAAGCCTACTCCCAAGAGGTAGAGGTCCGGGGTCCAAATCCCCGCCAAGGCTTCTCAAGATTCTATCTTTTACGGAATCCTGTAACGCTCTGCCAGGCTGACCTACTCCTAAGCTATCATTATCATTATTATCAACGCGTCGTGGCAGCTGGGCTGCCACGACGTCGCGGCTTTCATCTAAGAACCTAAGTTTCTTCTTGAGTCTACATCTGATATAGCGCTGTTGATCTTATCGGAGCTTCTCTTGAGACTTTGATGTCACTCCCTCCAAGCCCTCTCAAGTATCTTCCCCGCCGCCTTGTTCTCCTGCACTTTCTCCGTCGTCATCGCCATCATTACTGTCTCCATCATTATCACGACCGCCATCGTCATCTCCCTCCTCCTCCTCATCTTCACCCTCATCCTCATCATTACTGTCATCGTTATCTCCGCCGTTTCCTACGCTATCGTCGTCATCTTCATCATTGTTATCATCGTCACCTCCGTCTTCGGCACTTTCAGCTATTTGTGCTCCTTGTGCTGGTAATGCTTGTGCTACTTGTGGTGATGCTATTAGCTCAAATGAATCGAAAACTTGCCCTACGGCTGGCAGCAGGGGTCGTAAGCTGCCAAATCCTATTGTTATTTCTGCTGCAGAAAGAGAACCGCCTTCGTAAAAGATGGTGTAACCCTTTGTCGTCCCTATGTTGGGTACTGTCACATCTGTAGCGGTTGAAATGAGATACCCGCTTCTTGTTTCATCTGGAGCAAGGGGAGTCTTGTATGTCATTTCCACAAACTTTGCTGGAACTGTCGTTATTGTCTCGTTTGTCTGTACATTTGTAACGTTGACCATCCTATCTGTACTGTTTACAATCTCAATGTCATTGTAACCAACTTCCTGAAGCTTCTGGATGTTGTATAACAGAATATTATCAGATGTTGTCATGCTCCTGTTGTTATTGGTAGTAGTGATATTATTCAACACTTGGGGTATATTTTCCAAGTCGCGATACCGAACAATGTGTATTACATTGCCTGTAGCTCCTTTGCAACTAAACGTATCGCGGCTGCCGCCAACACTAGTAACTGTTGGTTGTTCTTGTTGTTGTTGTTCTTCCTCTGGGCAGAGTTGTGCTAGCATTTCATAGCCTTGTGTCGACTCTTCTGATGATGCAGAGCCTGTATTATTCACATCGTGGATTACCCAGCCATCTGGAACTTGTACTCTGAAGCCGTCATCTGTGCTTTGAAAGAATGTTGTGCTATGAGTAACCCCCAGTCTACTGCTGGCTGTTAATCCTACTTCTGACTCCTCTGCATCAGTAATAGCACTATACTCAAAAGCGAGCTCTACTTGATGCTTGGCAAGCGGGTCATCTGGCGGGAAGTATGTGACTACCACCCTATAGCTGCCACCTGTCACCATTGGCTCATTGAGGTCGAATTGCTCTCGCTCGCCGGCTACAAAGCTGTAACTGAAGGTATTATCTGCAGTCACAACAGGGAATCCATATTCAACTATCTTCGTTTGAGGATCTATTACCTCTATTCCCACAAACGAACTCGGTTCCCGTTCCTCAACAGAACCACTAACTGTAATTGTATTTCCGGTTCTGAAACTCTCACCATTTAGTGTAGCTATAAGACCTCCATCCGACTCTACTTCTTGCTCCTGTGGCAGTTGTGCGTAAATTATTGTGAAATTGGAAGCTAGAACAATCACTGCGATTGCTACTGTTGTAGTCAGCGCCATCGTCATGGCTGCTGAAATCAATAATGATGAAGATTCTATAATAATACCCAACCCAAACTAGACACGCGAACAAGATCAAGATAAGGTTATAAAGTTCTGATTCTCTAAAAATATTCTGATGTAGCAGTGACTTTACAAAAATAGAATCTAGACACACCCACACAGACAGATTCTCCACTCCCTTGCCTTCTCACAATCTTCTATTCCATAATGACTCGAAAGCATTGCATGAAATTCTTGCAAATACTCACGGGCTATGGTACCAGAGAATGAAATTGTCATAACAGGAACTCACCGAGAACCATATTCCTCTGACAAGATGACAGATGTGACTGCTGCTGATAATAATAATATATGAATAGGTTACGAAATGTCGTTCTCATATTGCTCTATGAACAACCAGCAGAAGAAATAAGGCAAAATATTACGCCATCGTTCTTGTTTGTAATCAGTGCTCAACTTTTCATTACTTTCCGTTATAATACTAATAATATCCTAATCATAGCCCCTTATGGATAAAACTATAACAATATCGATAACAGCAAAATAAAAATACTTAACTCCGTCTACAGATACTAGGCTCTGTCCCTTATGGCGTCTTCATCGGGCTCTTCCCCTTCAATCTTTGAAGAATTTTGTCAATTAATATTGGAAGTGGATGAATCTATTAGATTTGTAGGAATTGCAGCCTTAAATGGGGCCATATTAGCTATGAAATACCGACCCAATTTGATACCTTTGCTAACTCAAGAGGAAACAGCATCGTCTATCAAATATTCAGTTTGGAGAGTGGAAAGTAGACGAGTCCTCGAACAAAAACTAGGCAAGACTCTCTATGTAGTTGCAACTTACGAAAAAGTAAAGCGAGCAACAATACCTATTGGGCGGGAAGGCCAGACTATCTTAATCATATCATTTGATATCGGATCTGACGCAGAATCAATAATTCGCAATAAGGTTTTGACAATTATTAAACCATATGGTACTATTAGTCATTAGCTGTTATCTAGATTGCTTCTTTTCCTTCTGCCCCTTCTCGACGAAGTAGTCACTACCTAGAGCTGTGACATGTTTAAAAAAGTATCTGTCCTCTCCCGCTCTTCGGGATCATTAACTCCTAAGTTGCTCTCATCAGCAATCATTGCTTTCAGCGCTTGAACCAATAGGACAACACGCTCGTTTGTGCTTTGTCCAAATATGACTGGTCTTATCTTTATCTCTTCAAACTTTTGTTGTTGGTCTCCTCATCGTCATTTACTATATATCATAAGATATCGTAGAAAGTGGCGGGTGGCAGTAAGAGCAAATCTGTGAGCCTGGATATTTACCATAATTTTACAAAGTGGCGGTGAGGCCTTAATAGTTCTTGCTGGATACGCTCGTTTTGCTTCTTATTCTTGCTTTTTAGGTTAATGTCACACGCAAACATGGCATCTTAGAAGCTTCTCGTTTGAGCTCATGTATGCATACACTCTACCGTATCACTGCGTTTTGACCAGCCCAATGCTGCTAGAGCAAATAATCGTTTGCTTTGGGATTCCAAGCGAGCTAAATGACGCAGGAATGGTGCAGAGCATAAGGGTTCCAACTATCAGCTGCAACTGCACTAGGAAGGCATTAACAAGAAAACTCTCTAGGCTTGAAGAGCTATTCCCGCTTCAAAAAAGTCTCAACCTCTTGGGAGGACGACGCTACCGCTACTGCTGTCGTCATTAGTGTTGCTGCTATTATTATCGTTCCCGCTAATGTTTGCGGCATTTGATTTCAAAACGCTAGGTACGGAAAGCAGCATTACTATAACAGCGGCTGAAAGTACGCCGACAACTATGAGCATCACTATGATATTTGTTCTATCATTCAAATCGTTCATATTTTTTGTAACAACACTGTACCATTACTGAGTAATAGATGCTACTATTTCCATAAAGTAATTAGGGCTACATGTGCAGGTGAGTTCTGCCCATTTCTCTACGATAGCCTATTTTTCCTTAGGGATTCTTCTTTTCTCCTTCTAGAGGTTATATTTTTTTATTTTGGCAATTACTACACATGTTCCATATACATATATGTCAACAGATGCCTTTGTTCCAAAGGTAAAGCCAGAACATGTTGTATCTTTTGGTGATGCTATTTTTGCATTCGCAATGACCCTAATGACATTATCAATAGATATACCTGACTTACCTGAAAACCTGACAGAAACACAGCTATTAAGCAGACTTTATGATATGTATCCACAAGTAGAGAGCTATATTATTAGTTTTGCTGTCATTTCAATCTTCTGGGTTTCATATCATCAGGTTTTCAATTATATTAAAGAATCTCATATTTCAATGGTTTATCTGAATTTATTATTTCTTCTATTCATAACGTTCTTGTCAATCACCACCTCTCTTGTAATAAATTACGGGTCGTATCAAACTCCCTATGTCCTTTACTGTATTCTTGTGATTATGACGAGTTCTTTACTTGCTCTGATATGGTGGTTTGGAACAAGAGATCACAGATTGGTTGACAAGGACATCCATCCACTTTTCGTAAGAGGGGTCATGGTAAATCTTCTTTTGATTCCTTTCGTATTTCTGATTTCTATCTTTATTTCCTTCTTTGACCTCAATATTGCTCAATATCTGTGGTTGGTTATTGCACCGCTAAACGTTGCTGTAAGAAGGAAATATAGTCACTAGAATTGGCAGAAAGGGAGAGTAAATAGACCAAGATGATGATGATGATACTAACCAAGAGGATAGAAAGCAATGGAATAATAGATAGTTGTAACCAAGCTAGGACCAAAGCAAGAGAGGGGAAAGTAGGATTCTGATAATGCAATATGCATCAATTCCACGTTACCAACGTACTCACTCTAAAAGCAACCATGAGGAACCAAGAGATTCTAGTAATCGAAGTTATAGTACTAAAGTGGGATGCACATCCATCTCAACAGAAGGTGTAAATGATCAATTAGAGAAAATACTTAAAAAACTGAAGATAATTCGAACTCTTGCTTTAAAGAACAAAGGCAGGAAGGTTCGGATTAGCTGAGATGTCGGACTTAGCGAGAAGAGACTTGTACTCCATATCCAAGGTCGAAACCACTGCTGAGAATACTCCTTATGGGGCTACGACATTTGAGTATGAGGGACCTTTTGACTGACCTGTGCTAACAATTGATTTAGACAGATCGGGTGATCTTTCTGGGTTCCCTCCGACAGATATGTGCTACCTTTGGCAACAATGCCACTATTTGTATGGTAATTCATCAGGTGAGTGGTTAGCCGACTCTACAAAATGCAAAACACAATAGAAGAAAAAACTTGTGACGTGCCAATTGGCCCTGACAACAGTACAAGTGGAGGGGCCCCCATCCCTCAGAAGGACATGCTACACGCCGCGAGTCATTATTGTATCGGAAGATATAACAAGGAAGCAACCCGCCCAAATGGCGCACGAGTTTCATTCCTATTTTTCATTTTTCTTTTATTTTAGCACATTGAACTATTGGTGTTACGACCACACTAGAATTCAGAATAGCGTGTCACTCAACGAATTAAAGGGCGGATCATAATAAAGTAGTAAGAAGAGGTCTTGCTGGCAGAGTGGATGGAGTGACGGAATATCTCATGGTCACTTGGGAAACCACGTTTTATAGTTATTGCGGTTAGATTGCTATATTGAAGGTCTTAGACATCTGTGGATATCTCCAAGGAGGTTCATGTCATATAAATATTTTCTAGTACTATAGAATGAAATCCAATATAAATAATAATTCTCTAAAAAGTTAACATATGAAAAGTGTCTTTGAAAGAGTGCGTGGGTCTTTAGATTCATAAAGGCTCACGTTGATCGCATCCTCGCCAGTTGGTCTCTCGCGTCGGATCAGCTGGCGAGTTTTGGTACCAGTTCGAAGCTATCGCTATTATGCGTTTCATGGTTAACGTACATGAATGTGACACAGACATGACACTATGGTACATCGATTCCCCGTTACAGCAATTATTATTGACCCTCGCATTAGGGATCTGGATTGGAGATTATTTTTTCCCTCTCCTCCTTCAGAGTGCTAGCTCGAACCAATTGTACCAATCTGAGTTCATAGTCTGGTGAGGATGGGAAGATAGCAGCAGCAATAGAGTATTGACGGTCATTTCTTAGTTAATGGGTAGAACAATCCCTTTTTTAGAATGAATATGAAGTGGAGAAAAAGGATTGGAAACCATTTCACAATGCCTTAAACAAGTGAAACAGAAAGAAGTGCGATGAGATCACATTTGACATTTCCATATTATACATTTCCATCCATTCTCATTCTGTTTATTATGTTAAACTCCATCAAATACTGATGTCTATGCTGCTATACAATCACAATATTTGACACAATGTATTCAGAAGTTGAACAGATGGGGACTAACGTCAATCATGCGATAAAAGGAATTGATGAAGGAAGGAGGGGAAGAAGCGACTAGAAGGGGAGAGCAAAAAAGGAAAAGGGAGAATCTGCTTGTTTGTTAGTTTGTGTGTCTGCTATTTCCCTCTCCTCTCTGATAACCGAAGCACCGTCACTTTGAAGCGTTGACCACTATAATCTATAATAGGTGGGGCACCAGGCGGCTTCTGCCTCTCTTTGTGATCTAGTGAGTATTGTTATCCGCAGCCAACACTCTAGGCAATGCTAGCGCTGTTACTGTAGCAATTATTTCTATGAATTAGGATAAGTTGTTCATTCCTTTGAGTGGCAGTTCATGCTTGCTAATAAAAAAAGCAGTGTTTTTCATAAGAACTTCCACGACTAAGCTCCATTATCAGAAATTTCTTTTACGCTATTAAGAATCAAGATCAAAATTATCACTCATCCTAATATCAAAAAACCCTAATACTAAACTGAGCACCGGATCGTCGGCAAAAGTGCGTTCGAAACATTAGTAATTCTTGATGCCAACAGAATTGAGTAGCGATATTGCTACTAGTACCGACCAAGGAGAAGAAGGACAGACACAACTATTTCTTGTTCTGAGATATCTGCTCCTCTACAATGAAACCACAAAGACAGACTGCATATGTGGAGGGGTCAGAAGATGATATGAGTCTGATCGACATAATGTTCCTTTTTTTTATAACTTAACTAAGATAAAACGGTATCCTTTTATGATAGTACTAAACTATAAAAATGTCTTGCTCTTGAGCATGCATGCCTTTCTTAGCGTTATGAGAATGTTCAACCCGTTGTTGCCCGCATCTTCAGCGACCTCCCCAGGTCTAACTGCAGCATCTGCAGCAATCGCTGTGATACTAGTGGTTTTTAATGTCACAACAGTTAATGCACAACTACAACTCATGAACCAACCCTCAGCAAGTGAGAATGGAATATCAGCAGCAGCAACAACAGTTCAAAGCAAAGAGGACAGCTTCACATTGCAGGTGCCACAGGGCTGGGTAATCCATGATGTGAATAATACAGGCCTTGTGCTGGGAGTAGAGGTATTACAAGGCTATGGAATACTAGCACAACTCTGCCCAGAAGAGGATCAGCTACAACGAGGAGCGCTTCCAAATGCTAGCGGCAACACATCTACTACTGCTAACAGCAGTATCAGCAAGAGCAACAAGAGCTGTCAAGAAGCTCAAGATGAAGTGATACACCTTGTGCGCTATCCTAACTTGGGTGCCAGGCTCGGATTTGGTTCCGATGATATTGTTACAAGGGAGGATCTCACTGCCGACGCTATTTTGGCATATCAGATGCAAAAGCTTCAGGAAGTTGGTTATCGTGACATTAGGATTCTCAATAGCACAGATACGAAAATCAATTTGATTGGTGGAAGTTTAAACAATAATGCGATAGGAACAGTGCCAGCCAAGCTTGTAGAAATGACATACAGCACGAACATTGCTCCCGCCGAGATAAGACGAGGTTATCTCATTTCAACTGCCACAAATGCAACGCCTTCCAACTTGGGAATGATAACAGGGTATGCTATCTTTTATGAAGGCACTTCTACTGGCGCAGCAGAAATGACACCTAAGTCTAACAATTCCTCAATACCGCCAGTAGTGAAACAGATACTTGATTCATTTGAATTAATCGTAGCACCGGAAGTAGAACAAGCGTTATTGGCATCACTATCAGCACAAGCTGCAGAAGAATCTCAAGCATCAGCAGCAGAAGAGGAACCCACTAACTCTCTGACAGCAGAAATCAATTCAAACGATACAGAAGCTGTTGCACCAGCCACTTATGAGTTTGAAGCAGATATCACTGGCGGTACAGAACCCTATACCATCAGATGGGACATGGATGACGATGGCATAGTAGACAGCAGTGAGGAAACTGTTGTAGCCACATTTAATGAAGCTGGCACCTACAACGTCAACCTTGATGTCACAGACAGCAGGGGTCAAACTGCATCTGACAATGTGGAAATCCCGGTAGAGGAAGGTGAAGGAGACGAAGAAGAAGGAGGAGGAGCAGAAGAAGAACCCGCAGCAAACGAAACGGAGGAAACCGCATGTGATTCGTCATATCCAGACATGTGTATACCGCCTGCCCCTCCAAACTTAAACTGCGACGACATTGGTGCTCGCAACTTTGAGGTATTGCCACCGGATCCACATGGTTTTGATGGCGATAATGATGGCATAGGGTGTGAGAGTGTAGGCAATCAGCTTGACGAGGAGGGACCAGATAATTCAGGCTCTGGCGACTCACTTGATATACGCGGTCTAATTAACCAAGCAATTGACTGAGGCATGTAACCCCGGCTTACCCTGATGCAAAACGAGAACGTGGTCCTGAAGCAGAAGGAAAACCTGTAACCGAAGAACCAGAACAAGAATAACAGCAACGAGTCAAACCTCCATAAGAAGGCGTAACTTGAAAGCCAAAACTCGCTGTATTCGAGGATGAGATCTAGAAGAATTTGAGGGATTTATCTTATCTCTCATGTGATCGCCATCTGAAAATATGTTGTGTGCAGAGCGATACAAACCTCGTAATCCAATCCAGTCCAGGTTCTTAGATTAAGATACCATTGCATTGACAGAAAGATAAGGAAAGCCCGTATAGGCCTCAAGCTTAGCGTACAACATTTGGTATTCGAGCTGCCGATAGATGGGGTGCGGAACCAATAGCCGACTTTTTATCATTGGCTGGTCAAATCACGACAACAGCATTATGACGAACCCTGACGCAAAGAGATACAACATCAACATACTAATTTATCTCTCTCGGTACGTCGCCAAAATAACGGAGTCTAAAGAAGTCATTTAGGGAAAGACTACGGAGGACTTTCTCAGCGAGGAACTAGTAGAAGACTAAGAAGGAGAGGAGAGAAAAAGAAGGTAATCTCAGCAGCGTAAATTTCTATTGTTCTTGTGGCACTATTCTTGATACGGCACCCTGAGTCGGATGAAATGTTAGTACATACAGGTATCCATCAGGACCAGTCTCTATGTCAGTAATACTGCTGGGAAAGCCGGTACCAAATATTACTTCCGCCCTCTGTCTGTCATTACTTGCTATTAAATCATCAGATAGTCCCGGCTGTCCAAACCTCAAGCCAGATCTAGCTTCGTTTACTTCAAAATAGTAGAGGTCACCATTGTTAGCGTCGCCTACAAAAATATTATTGGCATAATCTTTGCCCAGCTTATCAGAATCATAAAATTCTATGTCTGTAACACCCTGAGCACTTCCCCAGCTAAACACTGGGTCTGCATATGAAGAAGGACTAAGAAAGTTAACCAAGTCATCCTCAGATGTTACGTTACTTCTTTCAATTGGACCCATAACCTTTGTCCATCCACTGTTAAATCCTGGTCTAACAACATTAATTTCATCAAAGTCGGAGAGGCCATTTTCAGTGTCCCATAGAATACCTGTTATAGGATCTATTGCTAGCCCAAAGCTGTTCCGAATGCCATAAGCATAATACTTGCTTAAATTTGAGTATCTATTATCGGTTCTGCTAATATCTAGAAATGGATTGCCTTGAGCCGGTGAACCATCCGGATTTATTCTTAATATCACTGATGTATCGTCAGGCAGAGAACCATTCTTGAAATTCTGAAGCATCCCCTTTCTGTTAAGATCTCCAATGACAGCATAAATGTAAGTATTCTTTGAATCAGCTATTAATTTACCACCATTGTGGTTTTCTCCTGGTAATACTGGGAGATCTAAAATCAATGTTCCATTTGAAAGTGATCTGTCTGTATCGTTCCACTCAAACCTGTATATCCTGTTGCCTAATACCTGAGATCTATCTTCTTCGTTAGCTTCGGTAAGGTAAAAAAATACAAACGTTGGTGTTGATGATGGTGTAGTTGTGGTAGCGTCGTTGTTACTGCTATTCTCTCGTGTTGTTATTGTTTGATAATTACTATGTGTTGGTATTGCTGTGACGTGTGAGGCTGACATATTATTAATTACAGCCACTCCAAGCAGCCCACGTTCAGTCTGATCGTTAACAGTAAAATTCAACAATGATACTTTGGATTTATTTTCATTTATAAAGAGGGTTACTTCGCCACTCTTTTCTAAAATTAGCATATCACTATGACTACCAATAAAGGCCATACTTGTAGGAGATTTAAGTCCCCCTGTCACAAGCTCTACCTCCAGGTCGCTATCCTTGAGGATAGGAGCAGGAGTAATATTGTTAGATGCTTCTAATTGTTGAGATGATATTGCTGTTTGGTGTGGCAATAATTGTTGTTTTGAGAATATATCCTGTTGTTGCTGTTTCGCATTGCCAATAGCAGCAGTTAGAAATACAAAAAGCCAGACACTTATTAGAATAAATGAAAAACAAACAACTCTCTGTTGTTTTGAAACCACGTCACGTTTAGTTGGTTGTCCCTCTAAAAAGAGTTTATGGATTGTCTAACTTTTTATTCTAATAACATCACTAAAAGAGAACATTCAGAACTGCTACAATTTTTATTAAAGTTCTATACTAGAATTTATTAAATTCCTTTTCTTCCCGGTAAGCATATAATGAGATTGCGTATGTGTGAGCCTGTTTTTTATGTCTCAACCCATGCAATGATAAGTAGATAAAAAAGGCTATCCTATTACAATGAGGTAAGTTGGTTTCACTCAAAATCAACGCAGCGGTTTCCCTCCATCTTTTTCCATTTCTCTGTATTACTCGACTACTGACCTGCATTCTCACTGCATGCTTTTCCCTGTAATTGTTCTTCCCGCCGATGCAGCAGAAAAATCGCTGAAAGTTTGCAAACTCGTGGAACTTTGGCTTTCAGTTTATGGGCCCTCCCCCGTATTCACATAGCGCCTTTATCCTCACATTCTCACAATCTTTGTATTGAAATTCTTGTTTCGTCTGGTTAGGTGCTTGATGTTTTCGTCGCTGAAAAATTGCCTTTATGACTGTCAACCCTAGATAAGTCGACCTCTTGCTTTGCTGACTTTATGAGTCCAATGTTTACAAGTCTTTCAAAATAGACTTGAGAGTGGGTGCGCTTACCTTTATTTCTCGCGAAATCACTCGGAACGACTTTCTAGCATCCTCTATTAGAGAATTGCGACGTCAGTATAATCAAGGTCCACAGTCAGGGCTGCAATAGATCCGTGCTAGCATGATTTACTTATTTTCTGAAAAATAAAAGAGTTCCTACATCCAATAATGCCATAACATTGCTGAAACAATGGAATGGATTCAATGCAAGAGTAGGACGGTGCAATGATGGCATCTCTAACATGGCGCTCTCTCTCTCTCTCTCTAACATAATGTGACATGAAGGCGAAGGCACAAGTGCCCAATCTTGACAGTGAATAATTTGTCTAGAGACAGGGCCTGGGTTTATCGCAGAAGATATTCTATCACACAAATGCTAAGGTTATTGATGTGCGAACAACTGTCACTGTAGGTTTTTGGCACAAGATAAATTTGAGCAATCAATCCACCATTTATATTATAGAGAACAACCATTATGCCTTTACTAATGTCATACGGTGAAAGAAGATATGGAGGAGGTAACCGCTACGGTGGGGGCAGCTTCGGCCCAAAGCCTGTAGAAACAGGTAAGGAATACGACGTGCAAATTACTGAAACAAGCAGACAAGGCGACGGTATTGCCAGAGTACAAGGGTTTGTCATTTTTGTAAAGGGCGGCAAAGTTGGCCAAAACTGCAAGGTGAAAATTACTAATGTGGGTGCAAGGTTTGCAACTGCAGAATTGACTTCACCAACAACAACAGAGTAGGAACATATACAAGGATTACAGAAACCCCTTAACAAAAAGAATGTGGCAACTACGTTTTAACAGACGGAAAGTACCACAGTTGTTTTTTCTTCTTCCAAATTGTCTTGTGTGCATAGTTTTAATTAGGTTATGATTCACTTTTCCCTTAGTTGAAAAGAAAATATTCAAGCAGCGGTGGTAAGTGCGAATGCATTTGTCATAAAAGGCCAAATACTGACTATTGCGGCTACTGTTCCCCCTCACATACCAGGGGAATGTCACCTAGAAGATAATAAACGGCTGAGAAGATCTTCTTCTTAATTTTTCAGTCACGAAAAATTAAGTACGGACTAATATAGTGTTTCGTGGAGTAATAAGGGCTAACCTAAGCCAAAGGATATCAGGAGGGGCCTCGGCATAGTGGAATAATTCCCGGGTGTACCGTAGGGTATATGAACATAATATATGAACATAAACTAAGAGCCCCTTTTTTCATCACTCTCATTTTCTTTCCCTACTATATACCGCCGGCTAATCTCCCTGTCCAACTCTTCGTGCTTTATTTGCTCTCCTCTCCTTCCTGGAGTTTTCATTCCTTGCTGCTTCACTTTTCTTCTTTCGTCGTCTAATTCATCAGCCATGCCGTCTTGCTTCTTCTTTTTAAGCTCCTTTGCATACCTGTCACGAAAATACTTTTCTTCCTCTGTGTCCTCAACCATGCTATTCATCTCGCTCTTGCTCAATGAGCAACTTACAAGCAAATAAATGCAGTTACTCCAAGATTAATTTTTCCTTTTCCTTCCCGTTTTAATTTGGCCGGAAAGAACATATTGGAATTCAAAATCAAAATTCTAATCTTCACAACAGACAATCTATGATCAGTCCAAAATACCTAATGAGACATATTCGTTTTTGGGCCCCTTTTGAATATACATCCAATGCGTCGGTGCCTGTGGAGCGGATTTGAAATCATCGCTGCTCTCTTTATGAACATGAAACCTGTATAGAGCTCTCTTCAGGCTTTGCACTTTAGTATATGAAGTAGCGTTCTTTGAAGCTATTCTGCGCTCGCTGACTGAAAATGCATAAGTGCGCCTACAGTAATCAATTCATAAGGACTTCTTTACATCTGAGTAAATCATAGTTCATGAAAAACACTACTGCAACTATTTTTGAGAAGATGTCTTGATAACCTCTGTGGACAGCGTCGACCCTTGGCATTGTGACATCTGCAGATATCTTACTAGGTGTATATTATGACAAGAGATTATAATACCATCCAAGAATTGATTTGGCTAATTTGAACAAGCAAAAATGAATGAGGAGCAGGAGAAGAAGAAGACGAAGGAGAAGAGCTGAAGCAGCATATATATTTCAATTTTTGTTGGATTTTGCAAAATGGGCGGCTAATTCCCCCTGATTCCCTGTGCTACGAGTATCGAGTAGCATCCGAGGCCACAGTCTTCACACAGAGGCTTCAAGCTCTTGTTATCTGCACTTCCAATGCAGCATGGTTGCTTTATCCTTCCCATATGATCAAGCGACAGAATAGCCCACGATGGACAATCTACGGGAGTCGTTCCAATGCCTCCCCAGTTGCCTTTCATGAGCAACAATTGCTTTGTAGGGTTGACGATGAGCTCGGGATATTTTTTCTTCATTTCAATTATCCTGTCGACAACCACGTTGCGTATATCTCCAAATGGAAGCATCAGGGGATCGCCTTTTACAAAGGGTGTGTGGAATTGAAAACCAATTTTATTTACTTTGCCTCTCCATTCTTCCACCAAGTCTCCGATAGTCATATAATTTTGCGAGTTTATCGTCATTGTGATCCAAATATCTTTCCATGCTGGTTTTCCATTGCGGCCTGGACCTGCAATATAGTCAAGTATATTCTTCTTTGACTTTGCATAGGACCCGATGCCCCGTATGCTGTCATGCACCTTCTCTGTTCCATCCATTGAGACCCAGTAAAAGTATAGGCCATCATATCTCTCTAGAGGAAAGGTGGCATTTGTGACGACGCAAACTCTGTGGGGCATCTCTCTACAAAAGACTTCTATAATCTCTGGCCGTAAGGTTGGCTCGCCGCCAACGAGGGTGGTGACGAATATGTGTTTTTTATTGAAGATGGTCTTGATTATCCTGCGCCAGTCTTCTGCTGTCAAGTCATGCTCCTCCTTACGGTTCAGCCACCAATAACAGTGCGTACAATGAAGGTTGCAAACATTGTTAACGTCGACAGAGCCATACATTGGCTGTTTTGTCTTGAAAAGCCTATAAGCGGTTAGTTTCTTGAAGATGCTAATATAAAATGGCATTTCACGCAAAAGGTCAGTTATGCTTCGACCATAAACTAGGTCTACCATCTATGATTGACACAGTTGTCTAGTAATTAAGTCTATAGAGAGACAGGTGGACGCAAGCGCGGACAAAAAGATGTAACTTTTTATGATGACTTATGTGGAGTAATATCGACATGTTAGCAAGTTATTATGGAGGGATAGCGTATTAATTATCCTGGTTTTCAACTTTTGGACACTGTAGCATGTATCTTTGATGACCAACTATTGGATTTTCTGGATGCAGTCCCTTCAGGATTTCGCCTATTCTGTGAGCGTCTGTACAATAAACATATTTTGTAAGAACAACAACCAAACTTTTGGCACAATCTACTTTTAGCTCTTCTAGGACTTGTCAACAGGTTGAATATTTATGACAACATCTTGAACTGCCTCAAAGAGATCTATCAAAATTAAACCAAATCTCCAGTAAGCCACGTCCTCAATATTGACTTAAACCATCTATTAGTGAGTGGGGCGTCTGCTCACAAATGCCACGGTATCGGTAAGCAACACTGTTGTGTTTTTAATCCTTCTTCAAGGACCTTATAGCTGTTGAGAGCGAAGCGAACAAGCTGGATGGCGTTTCTTCAATTTCGGATGTACGCTAACTCAAATAGTGTCGTCTTGCCTGCATTTGTATAACCTACCCGAGATACAGTTAAACGGAAAGGTACAGCTTGTGAAAACAAAGGCAGAATCATCCCTTAATATCGCGCGTGAAGGCGGTATTAGCATAAAAGAAAAAACCATAGTTTGGTAGAGGGAGATGAATTGGTACTCACAGGTGACATGTAAGTTTTACAATAAAGCAGGTTAATATTGGAATTCACGTTGATATTGTACTCTAAATTTGAGAAAGCAACACTTTTTGCATCTGATTTATCCCTTACTATTTGTGCACCTGCTAGAATAAGCGCGCTTCCAATCAGTTATATACGCGCTTGGAGTATTATAGATTAGGTTTTTTTATTGCAAAATAGTTTTCCGATGAGAGAATGGCATGTTGAACACATGGAAAAGACAATAGTAAAGTATGTCAAGGGTCTGTCAGAAAATGCATCAGGATGGGAGAAGAGAAATAACAAAAAATATGGCAGCCTTGCAAATAT
>JBKPNF010000289.1:0-4624 GCA_046732455.1 Thermoproteota archaeon
GTTCCATCAAAGTGAATTGTCTTTCCTTGGATAACTGTTCCACCTGCAGAGCTATCTGTAAGTGTTGCAGTGAATTTAGTGGCTGTACTCCAAGGTGTGCTGCTACTGCTACCTGAGCTACCCGTAAAGCTAGCTGAAATCGATACTACATGCTTTATTGTACTGTATGTATTGACTGCGCTATTTGATGCAGTGTAGTCTGAATTGCCAGCAAAGTGTGCTTGAACCTTCCATCCTGTTGCTGGATTCGTAGGTGATGCACCCTTTGCTGTAAAAGTGCCATCCGCATTAGTCGTTACAGGTTGAAGATTTGTAGCACCTGTGCCATCAAAGGATATAGTAGCTCCACCGACTCCCGCACCTGATGCAGCATTATCTGTCAGCTTGCCAGTTACTGTAACGTCTTTACCCCATGCTACGCTTGTGATTGTGTTTAATGTAAGAGTTGTTGCGTGAGCCGCATTTTTCACAGCAATATCTACTGTAGCAGAATTGGTTGCACCTTCTGCATCTGTCACAGTTACTTTGATTGTTGCAGTTTCGTCTGTGGTTATTGAAGGGGCTGTAAATGTAGCTTTTGCAGGGTTTGTACTGTCAACTGTGATTGTTCCTGCAGTTCCTGCAGCTTGTTCAAAGGTATATTGTGTTATTCCTGCATCGTCAGTACTTCCACTTGCATCTAAAGCTGATGTTGTGCCTTCGTCTATTGTGGTAGGATTAGCTGTTATCTTTGCTACTGGTGGTTGGTTTACAGGCGCTACATCGTTTACTTTTACATCTACAGTATCCTTAGCTGTATGTCCATTTCCATCGTTGACAGTTAGTTCAAATGTTAAAGTATCTCCACTTGCGCTAACGTCTGGTGCTGTAAATGTTGGAGTCTTACTGCTTGCACTACTCAATGTTGCTGCTGTACCTGCTGTCTGAGTCCATGAGTAGGAGGCAATAGTACCATCTGGGTCGCTGCTTGCAGAACCATCTAGCTGTACAGTATCACCTTCATTAACTGTCTGGTCAGTACCTGCATTAGCTGTTGGTTTTTGATTTGGTGGTTTGACAACCGTAAGCTTTGTGGAACTGCTAGTTGCACTATCCGATGCAGCATTACTCTTGGTCCCCTTTACTGTAAATTTATGTTCTTGAATGGAAAGATTATTTGTATCAATTGTTAAATCAACTGACTTTGAATTTGATCCACCGCTACCAAAAGTAACTTTTGTATTCGAAAAAGTTGCTGCACTTGAAGGAATCGTACTAGACTGAAATGATAGATTTACATCTCCAGAACCGCTTCCAGAAGCTCTTGACACAGTCACTGTGTATGTTGCAGTCTCTCCCTTGGTTTTCTCAGCAGAGGATGGGCTTACTGAAACTGAACTGACGTATGGTAAAGCCCAAGCACTTTGTACAAAAAATGGTCCTAGTGGTAACGCAGAAGAGACAAGAGTCGCCATCATTGCTATTGAGACTGTCATCAATAGCATAGGCATTAGTCGTTGTTTTTTGCCCTCGTTGCTATTTGGCATCTTTTAGTCGTTAGTCTCATAATATTATAAACAAGGCGAGTACAACCTTCGCACCATAGATTTTTAAGAAAAATGCTTCAAAATGAATAAAGAGCAGAATTTTCAACGAATAGTTGCAATGCAATCAAAATCTCCAGAAAATTTCCAATTTGGAGAAAATAATTATATTTTGTCCCAAAAAGGACAAACGCATAATATACTGCCTGATAGTGCAAGAACTGAGAAAACAAGAAAAAAAACGGAAAGTATAACGTTTCGTCTTGAAAGTCAAATTCTAGAAAGTTTACGACAGGAAGCAAAAAGAAAGGATGTTATCGTAAATACCCTTGTCAGTCAGATCGCCAAGCAACATACAAACTGGCATAGCGCGGCTGCACAGGCAGGATTCATCTCTATCCGAAAGCCACTAATGACAAAACTGCTGGAAAGTCAAAATGATGAGCAAATAAAATCATTAGCCAAACATGTTGCAGTCTCTTCTAATAAGGACTTTCTTCTGATGCTCCGAAGGAAATATAATATTTACTCTGCACTTGATATGATTGAAACATGGATTAGCATTTCTGGTTATTCGTATAGTCATAATACCGAAGATTTGGATTGTTCTAATAGGTTACATTTCTTTATCGTACAGCATAATATGGGGTTAAAATGGTCTCTTTACTTATCAGAACTTTATAAAACCTTTTTTGAAGATTTTGGAATAAGAAACGCTCGATTTGATTTGACTGATAGCTCGCTAGCTTTTGAGATTGTGGTACCAATTGAATGAGAAGAAGTAGGAGAAGGAGAAGAAGAAGAAGACCATTTACATAGAAAGAGCGAGATCAACTATCAAAGATAGATAAAGAGCTGTCAGAAGTTCAGATAATTGTGGCGCTCAGCTTGCCATACAAATCCTTACCCTTGTACAGAATCAGTTGAACCTGCATAGCAGCTGCTTGGTTAGGAGTATATGCGTGTTTATGGCTTTGGCCGATTACATAAATAACTGAGGCTTACTAATTGAACTGTCGACTTCGTATTATTCAACACTTCCAAGGGGACAAAGATATATAGAAACTCATAGATAGATTGTGGCCATAAAGGTATTGCTTTGAGTTTAAAAGATGAGGCTATAGGTTTGCATCGAATGTTGAAAGGCAAGATCGAAATTCAAAGCAGAATTTCCTTAGAAAATCTCTTTGAAGAAGAAAAAGGAACCCTTGGTTTGATTTATACTCCTGGAGTGGCATATGTCTCAAGAGAAATAAGCGATAATAAAGAATTAGCATACGACTATACATCAAAATGGAATAACGTTGCTATAGTCTGTGATGGGACAAGAGTGCTTGGTTTGGGAAATGTGGGGCCAGAGGCAGCAATTCCTGTTATAGAAGGAAAGGCGGTTTTATTCAAAATATTAGGTGGCATTAATGCCTTTCCACTTTGTATATCTACCCAGAACAAGGACGAGATAATTCGATTTGTTAAAGAAATTGAACCAGTATTTGGAGCCATAAACATAGAAGACATAGAATCGCCTAAGGTATTGGAAATAGTAGAAGGGTTGCAAGAAATCCTATCTATCCCAATTTTTCATGATGATCAACATGGAACTGCCGTTATTGCCTTTGCAGCGCTGATAAATGCCCTTAGAATAGTAGGCAAAAAACTAGACGCAATAAAGTTGGTAATAGCAGGAGCAGGCTCAGCAGGATACGGCATAGTCAATATCTTACATGAGGCGGGGTGTAAGGATATTGTTGTGACAGATAGCAAAGGAGCTTTGTCAATTGACAGATTTAATAGCAGCAATGATGATGGTGGTGATGATATCAAGAACCGATACAAACTGGAAATAAGCCAAAAAACCAACCCGAGGAGATTAACTGGAAACCTAGAGCACGTAATTGAAGGAGCCGATGTATTTATTGGTGTATCTGGAAAAGGTGGTATATTAAATCACCGAATGATACAGTCAATGAATCATGATGCAATAGTATTTGCACTGAGCAACCCTGATCCCGAAATACTTCCTTCTGATGCATTGCAAGGAAAAGCAAGAATTGTAGCCACGGGTAGATCTGATTTTCCAAATCAAATTAATAATGCTGTAGTATTTCCATCTGTTCTTAGAGTTCTGCTCGATGTAAGAGCCAAAACTTTGAGTCAAGATATGCTTGTGTCTGTTGCAAATGCTATTGCAGGGATTGTAAATGATACCCACCTAAGGGAAGATTACATCATACCCAAAGTAAATGATCCACGAATACTTCCAACAGTTACCCAGGCATTAAGAGATGCGATCCAAAAACATATAACGAATGATGGTTACTCGGCAGCCTAGGGCATATTGAATAATAATATCATTTCTTTAAGCCTCTTTGCTTTTCCCAGAAACCCAATAAGCGCGGCCTCTTTTTAACGGGAGAAATTATAAATTAGTCAATTTAATGATAGATGGCTGGTACTTCATTACTGTATATATCAACTGCTTAAGGGGTCATACCACCCCTACTAAAAAAGCTGGTCGTTATAAATCATAGCATATTATATATTTCTACTACATTAGAACAGGTCCTAAACGTATCATTTTAATATCGTTCCAAAACCTTAAATTGTTGCAGGGCCGGTCGTCTAGTCCGGTAGGATACGGCATTGGCATTGCTGAGGTCGTGGGTTCAAATCCCACCCGGTCCATTCCTACCAATCTGGTTATCTACGGCATTGAAATGAATTCATTTTCGGTGATTGTCGGACAAAACCCCGCTGCATTACTGATTGATTGCACTGCTCGCATCTCTGCACTTGTCAGTCTGCAAACTATCAAACTAGAAGTTCTCGACAAACAGTCCTGAAAGAAAGTGAACAGTTGCTTCATAGGTAATCCATTGTTACTGGCAGAATGAAGCCGATGATTTGAGAATCTGAGCAAGCTTTGAAGAAGTTAAATAGACAGACAATTTGACAACACTCAGTTCTTCTCCTTTCAGATCTTTCTTACTTTTATCCGCTGCCAACCCTTCCTAGTACAAATGCTACCACAAAGCCTGCCATCGTAGCAAGCCCTATCTTACTTTCACCCCCTTCCTCAAATGCTTCAGGAATCATTGATT
>JBKPNF010000290.1:0-2866 GCA_046732455.1 Thermoproteota archaeon
CTTAATCACTTTTTCTAGTGTTCTCATTATCCTTCACCTTCATGTAAAGGTCTACCATTCCAGTGCCGACAGGTACAGTAGCACCTACTATAACGTTTTCTGTCACTCCTCTCAATGTTTCAACCTGCCCTTCAAGCGACGCTTTGGCAATTGTTGGTACTGTGATTTCAAATGCAGCCCTTGCAAGAACTGATGTTTTAGTTCCTGCAATACCATGCCTGCCTATCTGTTGCAGATATCCCTTTGATGTCATAAGGTCAGCCACAAGCATGATGTGTCGTGTATCTACCTCTAGCCCCTGCTCTTCAAGCGTATTTGTGATCTCTTTGACAAGCGCGGTTCTTGCGGCTTCAATGCCAAGCATCTGCCAGATCTCATAAACATTGTTCGTTGTAGTTCTGGTAGTATCCACGCCATCTACTGCCATTACCTTTGCAAGATTAGAGCCTGCGGTCTGGATGACCCACTCTTCATCCTGTTTGACTATTGTTACACGCTCAATGTCGGATACGCCCTTTACACGTATGTTAAGCAACTTGCTCTTAAGCGTGAGCAGCGTCTGCGCATCAGGCTCGTCTGGAACTGTTAGTTTAATGAATAGCTTGTTTTCGTTTGGCTTGATGCTGTATTTCTTCTTTGAGGTCTCAAGTACTTCTTGCACATTGGCAAAACTGCATCCTCGTTCTGCCAGCTTTGCTTCAGATAGATGAAATGTTAATATGCCGCTATAGTCAGTCTCTGTCCTGTCGACAAGATCACCTATCTGAGTGAACAATATCTCCCTTGCTACTTCAAGGGCCCTTTCCCTCGACACTCTGTGGCTTTCGTCAAGGTAAATGTCCATCGTAGGCGTCACCGGTTTCTTTCGTGCATCAACAAGCTCGATGAGCCTCGGAAGGCCGAGCGTCACGTTTCTCTCTTTAACGCCAGCAAAGTGGAATGTCCTGAGCGTCATCTGGGTTCCGGGTTCGCCTATAGACTGTGCAGTCACTACACCGACTGCCTCTCCAGGCTCTGCAAGTGCCCTGTCGATAAGATCAAGCACCTTCTTCATTACTTTTTCAACACCATCCTTGCTCAGCCTATTCTCAAGGAGCACCTTTTCCAGACTGGCCTTCATTCTAGGATTGAGGCTTCCGGCATATTTTGAAATTATATCCTTTGTGACATCCTCTATAGCCTTGCGTCCTTCATCAACAATTGATTCAGCTTCAATGAGCCTGGAGATGTTGACGGCCTCGCCATGGTCGCTCTTCGCAGGGTCAATGCCATCCTCACCATATAGATACTGCACTATGTTGCCGTGAGGGTCGCGTACGGTATGGTCATATTCAATCTTTAGATGTTCAAGTGCATTAATCAATCGCCTCTGCATATAGCCAGACTGCTGGGTTCGGACTGCAGTGTCCACAAGGCCTTCCCTTCCGCCCATTGCATGAAAGAAGAATTCAAGCGGAGAGAGACCATCGCGATAGTTTGACTTGACAAAGCCCTTTGCATCAGGGTTGGTTTCATTCGGCTTAAAATGTGAAAGCGCTCTATTATGGTAGCCCTTCTGGATTCTCTTGCCCCGGATCGATTGCTGTCCTAATGCTGCAGTCATTTGGCCGATATTGAGTGTTGACCCTCTTGCACCCGTAGATGCCATGATTACGCCTGAGTTTTCGTTGGGGAATGCCCTGTCGGCTGTCCTGCCGGCGCGATCACGGGCGCGAGACAGTTCATTTACAACATACAACTCTAGCGCTTCTTCTCCAGACAAACCCCTTGTTAATGGGAGCGTGCCTTCATTGTACTGTTGTATCAACTCGTAGACCTTCTCGTAGGTCTTTTGGATGATGTCGCTGATGCCCTGTCGGCTCTCGGGCGGCAGCCACAGGTCAGAGTACCCGTAGCTAAATCCTCTATGGGTAATGTACGTCTTGAGCATGGTAAGTATAGAGTCAAGGAACTTTCTTGCTGTGTCTGTGCCATAGTCCTTGGCGATCCTGTGAAGTACGCTGTCTGGCTCTTCTGCACCAATCGATGCTTTGTCGATTACGCCACTGACAAGCTCGCCGTTCTTTATGACTACATCCTTGCCTTCTCCCTTTGCAGCCTTGTTCCACTTTGAGGTAATGATAAAGTTAAAGTCCTTTGGTAGAAAGAGTGAGAACAGCTGCCTGCCGGAGTACCTCTTTTGGCCATCCTCTGCGGTTATCAAGGGCTCTGGTAGTGGTCCATGATAGCCACCTAGCATAGCCAAATTTGCGAATTCATCTCTTGTCAGAGTTGAATTGTCGCGGGTAAGGATAAATGCACCGGTAATAAAGTCTCTGATGCCGCCGATGATAGGGCCCCCATACCGCGGTGAGATCAATTGATCTTGTACCCTCATAAGAAGCGTTGCTTCAGCCCTTGCTTCTTCGCTCTGCGGCACATGGAGGTTCATTTCGTCTCCGTCAAAGTCAGCGTTGTATGGCGGACAGACTGCAGGGTGGAGCCTGAATGTACGGTAGGGCAGCACCTTGACACTGTGGGCCATGATCGACATTCTGTGGAGTGAAGGCTGTCTATTGAAAATCACAATGTCATTGTCTGCCAGATGACGCTCTACAATGTAGCCAAGTGCAAGCGAATCAGCTATTGCTTTCCTGTCGGTAACATAATCGAGTCGGATCTTGACTCCATCAGGTCTAATAATATAGTTTGCTCCAGGATATGTATTAGGGCCGTTCATCACCAACCCTTTGAGCCGCTCTAAGTTCCATTGCGAAACTGTTTCTGGTATAGTGAGCTTCTTTGCAACATCTACCGGTACTCCAACATCAGATATTGCAAGGTTAGGGTCAGGCGAAATTACCGTTCTGCTGGAAAAGTCCACACG
>JBKPNF010000291.1:0-1200 GCA_046732455.1 Thermoproteota archaeon
ATGTCGAGCCGCCAGAAGTTGTGGCCCATCTGCCGATCCTCTGTGAAGAGAGAAACGCACCGTTTATCTTCGTACCAAGCAAGCAGCAGCTGGGTGCATCACTTGGAATTGATGTCGGCTCCGCAGCTGCTACAATTGTAGATGCCGGCGAGGCCCAACATATTGTTGAGCAGGTCGTTAGCTCTATAAGCACTATGAAAGGCGTTGCGGCGACCCCGAAACAATAGGTGGAGAGACTGACTGACAGATGAGCAGCAAAGCAGCTGAAGAAAAGGTCGTCCCTGCCGAAGTCATCCAAATAGTAGGCAGGACAGGGATCGCTGGCGAAGTCATACAGGTACGCGTCAAGGTCCTAGAAGGAAAGGACAGAGGCAGGATTCTCACAAGGAACGTCAAGGGATCTGTTAGGATGAACGATGTCTTGATGCTAAGAGAAACTGAGCGCGAGGCCCGCAAGATAAGGTGATAATGGTAAATGAGCAAGACGGCAACATCTCTACGCAACTGCTCCTTCTGCGGTAGACATGTCACTAGTGGACATGGAATCATGCTTGTCAGAAATGACGGACACGTACAGTGGACTTGCTCGAGCAAGTGCAAGAAGAACATGCGAGTGCTAAAACGTGATCCAAGAAAACTCAAGTGGACCATTCGCTATGTAAAAGGCGGGCTACACATGAAAAAGCAACAGCGTTATTAGTAGATAGGTCATGGTATCCGAGCAAACGCTAATTGTTGTCAAACCTGATGGGTTTAAGCGCCATCTGACGGGTAAGATATTGGCGCGGTTTGAAGAAAAAGGCTTCCAGCTAAGGAACTTAAAGTTATACAATTTCACTAATGAAAAGGCGCAGGAATTTTACTCTGTCCACAAGGACAAGCCATTCTTTGCCGAGTTGTTATCGTTTATCATGTCAGGCACTGTCGTAGCATGCATCCTAGAGGGCAGCAATGCAGTAAACACAGTAAGGCTCATGGTCGGATCGACCAAGTCATTTGAATCTGCTCCGGGAACCATTAGAGGGGACTTCGGCCTTGGTTTTACCGACAACATTATTCACGCTTCAGATTCTCCTGAAAGCTTCATAAAAGAGTCGCGTGTCATTTTTGGCTGATCCATTACGTGGAACTTAGGCAGCCAATCGTCGTAGTGTTAGGTCATGTAGACTCTGGCAAGACTTCATTACTCGACAAAATTCG
>JBKPNF010000292.1:0-1480 GCA_046732455.1 Thermoproteota archaeon
TAGATAAAGTATCCAGCGGCAATTATTGCTATTGCTACTACAAGCGGCCAAAGCACGTATATTAGTATAGCAGCCAAAATGACAAGGGCTGCGATAACCACCCAATCAAGCATTCTTAGCGGTCTTGCCATAATAAGAGACTGATGAGCCAACATTGCTATTCAGTATTTGTAACGATAGTTATCAAGTATTTATCACCACTTTTTACCCGCAACCTGTCTTATATGATAGTAAAGATACTGCTGAGCGTATCCTGCATATTTGCCAAAATACTTTCTTGCACCATCCGACAGCTGCTCATACTGATGTGGAGCAATCTTATCCTGGAATTTGCTTCTGTGAAGCCAACCATAATGGCTGGCAAGCGCTCTTGCGATCCACACATCGATTGGGAATGCGTCAAGCTTTTCAAGTGAAAACAAAAGCACGCAGTCAGCTATCTTGTTTCCGATTCCATAGACCCGCAACAATTCTTTTTTTGATTCATAATAGCTTGCTTTCTTTAGTGAATCAAAGTCGATTTGTCCACTTGCTATTGCATCAGCTGCAGCCTTTATCGCCTTTGTCCTGTATCCAAGGCCGCAGTTACGTAGCTCATCTACAGTAGCCTTGTTGATTTCTCCAGCGGAAGGGAATGTAAAGAAGTCTATTCCATCAACTTTTGTGGGCCTGCCGAACTTTCTTACTATATTATGAAGCATCTTTCGAATCATAGGGATGTTGGTATTGCTTGCACAAATAAATGAGAATAGACACTGGTGAGGCTCCTGCCTTATGAGGCGGAGGCCAGGATATGCGTTGGCGAGTCTACATATAAGTGGATCACGCGAGATTTCTTCAAATATCTCATTTATATTGTCGTCCAGTCTGAACATTTTTTGGTCGCATGATTTGTCTTCTGGAAAGGAGGAAAATTCAATACCTTTGTTAGACTGTGTGAACTTGATAACTTGGTCGCCATGTATGCCATACCATGAATTCTTGTGTTTTTCCCAAAGAAAGACCTGTCCACTGTTTATACTGATGATAGGGTCAAAGCTAGAAAAGAGCGTCTGCAATTCTGATATGTAAGCTCGATGTTCTTATTGAACTTTTTCAAGTACAGGATGGTTTTTTAATATTGGTCAAAAATTGACTGAACCGTATAAATTGCTCCGACCTGGTATCTCCGTTCAGTTCTCTCTGGATTTTTCTTGTTGTCAGCTGTCAGCACAAGCGATATGTTTTATGGTAGATAAGTCGTCCAGGTAACGTTAAATAAATGATACTTGTGTTTTTCTAATGCACATGAGTTCTAGCGATTCCACTGATCCTATGGAGGCTTTCAAAAAAGCGATTACGAAGGGAAGTGATGTACAGAAGGACTTTATCAGGCAGTTTTCTAACATTCAGCAAGATGCCATGCAGAACTACTTTGCAGTTCTCCAAAGTTTGACATTCCATAATGCAATGTTCAAGACTACAGTACAGAGCGGAGGCA
>JBKPNF010000293.1:0-9361 GCA_046732455.1 Thermoproteota archaeon
AATAATATTTCTGCCTCAAGAAAGATAGACGCACGTGGAAAATATGTGCTACCTGGTGTAATCGACCCACACGTGCACTATGGTGTCTACAATCCTATCAATGAAGCTGCAAGGACAGAGTCAAGGTCGGCTGCTTTAGGAGGTGTCACCACAATGATGAGGATGCTGAGGCTTTTTGATGGCTATTGCTACGGCAATAACATAAGCGAACAATTGCGGGCAAGTAAAGGTAATCATTTCGTCGATTACGCTATCCATGCTTCGATCCTCCGCCAGGATCATCTGACAGATATCCCGTATCTCAAAGAGCTGGGGATTACTTCACTGAAAATTTACATGAACCTAGGAGCCGACCTCAACCGCATCCATATGGATTTAAAGCCTGACACCCATGACGCAAGGGATGCACAAGTCAACATGACAGATGAACTGATGTACTCAATAATTAAGGAGGGTTCGAGACTGCACTCGACAATACTGGTCCACGCAGAAGATCCTATGATCTGTTCTGAGCGTATTCACAAGGGGAGGGAAAATGGGATGGCATGTCTTGATGCATGGAATTGTTGCAGGCCACCCAGCTCTGAAGCCCAAAGCATTGCCAAGATCTCAGAGTTTGGGAGAAGGACTGGTGGCGCCAACCTGTATTTTGTGCACGTCGGCTCAACTGCTGCACTTGACGCAATTCTCTCAGAGAGGGGGAAGGGCCTATCTAATTATTACATTGAAACTTGCCCTCATTACCTGACACATACCACCGAATTTGGCAGCTTGATAGGCAAGGTCACGCCTCCCATCCGGTCGAAAAGCGATCTCCAGAGTATGTGGTCTGCCCTTCGAAACGGCATAGTCGATACAATTGGTACCGACCACGTTGCCAATCGACTTGAAATGAAAATGGGAAAGGGCGACATATGGTCAGCTCTTTCCGGCTTTCCTGGAATTGCTACAATGCTGCCGGTGCTCTTGAGCAAAGGTGTGAATGAGCATAGAATTGGCATCGATAGAGTTGCCGAAGTCACCAGCTACAACGCTGCAAGGATATTTGGTATGTACCCAAAGAAAGGCACTATCCAGCCAGGCTCAGATGCAGATTTGACAATAGTTGACCTAGGTCTTGAAAAGACCGTTAGGCCCGAAATACTTCAGTCCTACTCTGATTATACCATTTACGATGGTTGGAAGCTGCGCGGATGGCCGGTAATGACAATTGTAAGAGGAAAGATCATTATGGAAGATGGCCAGGTAGACAACCAAGCGCTTGGGCATGGAGAATTTATCTCACGGCCCATTTTTATCGCTTAGGAATTTTGGGCCGCCTTCCTCTATAGTTTGTTGTGCTTTGAGGACTACTGCGCGGAACACATACTAACTATCTATGAAAGCAATTTCGCTCAAAATTTAAGCTCTTTTAAGCGAAATATGGGAGTCCTCGCATTATGACTTGGAATGTAGCCTAGATGAACGTCAGACTATACATACAACGATGCCTGTTAGGATATGGCACAATGGGAATAGTGTCAGAGAAGGATTGACAATGTCTCGAACTAAAGGATAACAGTGGAATTTTGTTAAGGAATCAGGACGTAACTGACCCCTGATTTGAACTTTTTTGAATCCAACTATGGCCTAGTGCTGCCCTTTTTGGGCAGCGATGGTTTTTTTCCTAGATCCATAATGCTCGATCCTCCTGCCGCAAGGTATAGTAAAATATCATCATTGTAAAGACATGCCAGATCGATCTGCTTTACTGAAATGATATCGTGTCAAACGTGCCGTCATTTTTAGCCTTGTAGTAAATATCAGCTCTTCTTCTTGTAAAGAGGCCCACTTCAAGTACACCGGCGATATTCTTCACCTCTATCTCCTTCCTTTTGGGCTCAGTTATTGAAGAAAAAGAAGTATCTAAAATGAGGTTTCCATTTTCGGTTACAAGAGGATAACCTTTGTCAAGTGTGCGAAGCAGCGGCTGTCCCATCATTTCAACCAGCTTTTTTGAGACTGCAGAGCGTGCAATTGGGTGTACTTCGATTGGCACAGACCTGTTGAAAAACTGAACAAACTTTGAGTCGTCAGCCACTATCACCACCTTTTTCGCCGCTGAGATTAGGACTTTTTCCCGCAAGAGCGCTCCGCCGCCTCCCTTTATCATATTGAATCCGCTATCTATCTGGTCAGCACCGTCAAAAACAATGTCGACATCTGGAATTCTATTTTCATCGGCAATTCTGAGTGAGCTCTTTTCTGCCTCCATCTTGATTTGGAGTGAACTTGGCACAAATTCAATTAATTCTTTATCGGGAAGCTTCGCCATCTCTTTGACAATGAAGCCCACCGTGCTTCCACTGCCTAGCCCAACTACCTTGACACCGTTAACAAGTTTGATTGCTTCTTTAGCCAGTTTTTGAAATGTATCCTGCATTGACAATGGCAATCAACAATTGTGTTGTTTAGAAAATAATTAATTGTTGGAGCCGTAGTGGAGCAGGGGAATCGGCATACAAGAATTATCGAGTCCTTGGGTTGAGAGAGAAGATGTCCTTTCCTCGCTTAGATCGCATTGAAGCTTTAAGTTCTTTCAGTGTTACAACCTCAAGATTTCGTAAATGTCTCATATCAAAAAAAAGACACTAGCGCTTTGAGGTCTTCTTTAAATCAAATGGCAATTGCCCGTTTATACCGGGGTTCAAGTATCTGCTTGAGAGATATTTGGTAATGTCATCAATGCCTGATAGGGGTGTTGTATGTATATCAGTCCGAGCTCTACCTAAAATATCGGAAATGTTGCCCTGCCGATCAGTCTGGCCAGCAATCTCGCAAAACATGCTGGCTGGATGGCACACTGCCTCTATCTGGGTGCCCTTCTTGGTCCACCGAAGCGTCCCAAGGTCCGAATCAATAGTTCTCTCCCATGAGGGGTCATTTTCTACAAACCATCTCGGAATTCTATTATCACGCTGCATCATCATTCTTACATCTGTCGTCAGTCAATTTATTGGTTGTGCTTAGAAACTTGAAGTTCTGACTCTCCCCATCTCTATCTTCTTTAATGCTAATCATCATTCACTATGGCATCTCTCAAATATCTAATTTAAATATGAACCAAATTATTCTCCTTTTGACCACATAAAAAATACTTGTCATTCAATCCCCGAAAGATGCTCGCAAAGCCATGACTTCATGCCTTGTTATAGCTGTGGATAGGATGGTATGGACAATACTTAGTCGAATTACCAAAGCGTTCACACATCTAACAACAATCCTACGTTTTTATGGAATGCTAAAGAAGTAACTGCACGTATACGAAAAAAACTTTAGCTGTATATATCAATCCCATCAACTCAGGTCAGAAGTGAATAATGGGAAAAAAATAAATGAATAACGCTGGTTTGAAAGAACAACTAATTTAGCTCACCATATACGGATATAATATGGCGGAAGAATGGACATTGTTGTATTAGGAAGTTGCTGTCTTAATCTGAGTCAAAACATTGTATTATTATTCGCGCTTTTCTCAGGTATCCTTTGTAATACATCCCAATGCTCAACAATCCTGCCATTGTCATCTAGGCGAAAAATGTCAATCCCGGCCCAGTTGCTTATCTCCCCGGGCCACTCCTGATAGCAGTGCAAGACCACATAGTTTCCTTCTGCTATCGCCCGCTTGAAGTGAACACGCTTACCTGGGTACTCTTTTGCCATCCTCTCGAAATATTCAATGAAAGCGTCCTTGCCATCGGCCACTGCTGGATTGTGCTGAATATACGCCTCTCCAACATATCTCTTGATGGCTTCGGAAGGATTATTCTGATTAAACATTAGGTCGTAGAAGGCCATTACATTCTTCTTGTTTTGTTCGAGCTGTTGTTGGTCTGTTGTCATAGCTGTCCCACTTTCTCTTATCATGATTGGATATTTGATATTATAGGGAAATCCTGAGTTATATGAAAAATTAATAACAAACAAAAGTTAGTCATTACTTGATTTATGAATTATGAAAAGAGATAAGAGTAGGGTAACAGTCTTCTTATTGTCTATCACCAACAGCTCTTCTTCTCCTTCTACTCGTTATTATATGCTAAGGAATGACAATTTTGACCTTAATGGAACTCGCTCACGATAATAGCCAAATAACTAAGTTTGATAGTCCTATTATTTTGAAGCTGACTTGTTTAGTCATTCTCTAATTTTACTTTATAAATATCTGCACTGTGCTGATAACTCGCATTTGCTGAATGTATAAAATCGATTAATGCAAACATCATCTGGGTAGTTATAAGTATAGCGGTATCAATCCACTGCAAAAGATACTGAGAAAGAACATTCGAACTCTAATGCGAACGTTTTATAAAAGATAGCATATCGATGATCAATCGATGATATCACCTAAATTAGCGGTCTTAATGACCACATTAGCTCTAGTGGGAGCAGTAGGTAGCCCACTATTAGCATCAGCCACATTAGAAGACGGCAGAGGCAACAACGACCCAGATAACTCAGTAAGTGTAGAGAGAAACAATTCAATAAAGCAGCATAATGAACAAGAGCAATACGCATGCACAAATGAACAAGACAATGAAGCAGAAAATGAGGCAGACGATGTAGGCGACGACCAAGTAGCTATTGCTTCTGGCGGCGACCAAAGCAATGACTGTGTAGTAGTTCAGAGTGCAAGTGCAAGCAATGATGCTGCGATAGTTGATGACAGCGAGAACGAAATAACTGCAGTCCTTGCTGACCTCAACCTCGACGACAGTGTCCTTGCTGGCCTAGGTCTATAAGAAATATATAGACTGAATGTCTGCGAAAAAATCAATCATGTGGTGTGGGGAAAAAAGTCCCCACATTCACACATCAGTTTTTTGATTCTTCTTCTTGTTCCTTCTTGTTTATGTATATTCTCAGCTCTTAGAAGAAATTAAGAGAAGAAGCGTTGACCAAGCTCCGCAATTCTTAACTTTCAGCAATTTTGTTAGTATTGACTTATGGTAATAAGCTAGGTAGTTCCTGACGAAATCATCGTCATCATCTTTGAGTTTGTTATTCTGTGATTCTTGTCTTATGGTCTTTTAGCTCCTTCTTTGATTGAAAATATTGGCCACAGATACCCTACATCTTGAAATTTTGTTGGTCATTTTGTCTTGTTCTTCCTTGTCTCATCACTTCTTCGCAGATACGTAGATAACGCTAGGATAGAACGTGTCTTACCTCCAACAACGTTCAGCTCGCCTTTCTTGGAGCTCACAGCAGTAAATGTGTGGCAATTTTGACCTTAATGAGTTTTCAAAAGACAAGGTCGTCGAACAATCAGCTAGTCTATCAGTCAGTCGATTTCTCCTTGATTGGGCCCTTTAACATCCCGAGCAGGCCTTATGAATAGTAAACATACACGCAAATTACCAATATTGTTATACGATGGGCTAGGGTAGAATGTGTATATATTGTTTTAACAAAAAATTTGCTACCAATTACGGTGAGATGGGAGATGGCATGACTATTGTATGCTCTCCTCTAGATAGTCATTGCTGTGGTTTTTTAATTTCTTGGCATTAATTTGTATATTTTTTAGTGTTGTAAAAATAATATATATTCATTTTATGCTAATATTCTAAAATCATAATAATTAGAGAAGCAATCTTATTTAGCAGTTATAGAGAACCATGCAACGATATGGTTAGAGATAAATCTAATTTACCCTTTGAAGTGGAATACTCTCAAAAGCCAAGCAGCGAGTCAAAGAAATCTTCTTCTATGAAGAGATTGGCAGTGCTTCTAAAGCCTGAAAATGTAGACTCCATTACATCTACTCTTAGGGGATTGGGTCTGGAATCAACAATATATGATGTAAAAGGTTCAGGAAAAGAAAAGGAAAGAGTTTCTTCTGGGAGAGGAGGGGGGACAATCGACCTTCAATATACTACAAGAAGACTTGTGGCAACAGTGGTCAAGTCCGATGATGTTGAGGATATTATAGATAGAATGAAAAAAGCTCTTGGAGGAGGAAGCGGCGCCGTAGTCGTGATGCAACCTGTAGATGACCTAGTGCGTCTGTAGGCTAAGAAAAAGAAGTCAATTGCATAGCTATAACCTATGCCCTGCAATGATATCTGTTTGAATTTTAAGACTGTCAGGATAGTCACAGGGAGCCCTATCTTGAAGGAGAGAAATGGTGCGGGGCTTGCTGCCTTTTTCTATAGTGGGAAGGAATACGATGCCCATGCTGCATACACGCAAGCTTAGAGTCAGCGCCAGATGTTTCCATGTTTGTAGCATTGATACTTATGATGGCATCATATGTGAATATGGATTGTCTTACATTATCATTATCGAGACTTTGGTACCTGTATTCAATTTTTAAGAACACGAGTTAGATAGAGATAGATAACCAAATCATTCGTCTGGTAAAAAACCAGAAATGTAAGATAGGCGTTTCTCCGTTTAACTAGTAGCAGCTACCGCCGGTGATGCTGCGATATATCTTGTAGTAATATCCATTGCAACGTTACGGATATGTGTCTTGGATATGATCTCGCCGATGCGACGGGTACTGAGGTAATAAAATTCGTTAAAAGGGTTGGTTGTCTTTGCTGTCGATGTCGCTGTCGCTGTTGTTGTTGTTGTTGCCGCTGTTGTTAATACTAGACTCCCGTAACCCTTCTTGCTCATCGCTGACTTGGACTGCTTTGGCTTGGCCGCCTTCTGGATAGCCGCAGCTGTCGCATTTGTATTCTTGATAAGAATCGCCAGTCAGTCGGTTTGTGTCTGGATCAGCGCTCGCTTCTCCTACTGCTCCGCCTGTCGGCTTCATTTTCCCGACTCCGCATTTAGGACAAGTATCGAATTCTTCCGTTGTCATAGGGGGATAAGCTTGTATTTAGTGAATTTAACTTTATGTCGATCTAATGTAGGGCTAGAATGTACATCGTGATTTAAGCTCTGGGTATATGTTTTTTCATATAGTGGTCGATGGTAGTGATATAAAACAGTAATGAAAAGAGGGTAAAAGGGTAGTAGTAGGAGCGTCGACTCGCTTACTTCCGTACTACAACAACTACTAAGGATGACGTCGGTGCCACTGTTCCGTCACAAAATAAGCAAAAAACGTAGCCGACCAATAATGTCCGATATCCTCCTACATATGGCATCATTATGTGAGGTTAGAGTTCACTTCATCATCATAGAGGTTATATGTACCCCTAATAGAGAATGAATCTTGGTCTAGTCGATATATGGGTATGGAAACAGGGGAAGAAGGAGGAGCAGGAGGAGGAGAAGGAGTAGATAGAAGAGGACAGGAAGAAGATCAAGCCATGAGGATTATCGAGAAACTAAGGAAACTAAAACATGGTGCAGAGGAGAGACAGCAAGCCTACAGCACAATGGAACAGTACTTTGAGGAGCTAGGCAAAAAACTAACCAACGATGAAATTCAAAAGAGCTTTGCAAATGCGATTTCAGACCTTGCGGGAGGGATAGAGGAATTATACGGTGTCGTGAACATCCTCACCCAAATGGTTACCGAGGAAAGTATAAGGAGACAACAACAACCTTGATGACAATTGTAATAAGAAAAAGCACACACGTATCGCTTGCTATAATAGGTCTATCTAAAGCTGCGTCTTCTTCTTTTCTCCTTTAAAGAGAGTGATGCGTGCCACCTGCATGAAATGTCCTGACCTGCTAGTATGATACCATCAAGGATGCCAGCTGTTACTGGTGTGTATTCAAAGAAGAGCTCATAAGAGATTACATGGGCACATTCGTCGAGTGGTCATGGCCATCATCTTCTTAGCCGTAGTTTCTCTCCACATGAAAATGCCAAGGATAGCTCGTTGAGCAAGTAGTGCCCCCCTCTCTCGGGGCTTTGTAATTACTCTATAATATAGCTATTTCGATTGATCCTTTTATTGTTCTTACTCTAGCGCACGGGTGATGGTAGTCTGGTTCCCAGTAGTAGGAGGAGCACCGCCACTCTCAAATGGAAGCGTTCCACCCTTCCATTCCCATGTTCTAATGGTGCCTCCCTCAGAAGAGAATTCACTTTGCATTATTCCTACCATTTTGTTAAGGAATGCTAACTGACCAGTAGAGTTTGTACT
Organism: Thermoproteota archaeon; assembly: GCA_046732455.1. Classification (GTDB taxonomy): domain Archaea; phylum Thermoproteota; class Nitrososphaeria; order Nitrososphaerales; family Nitrososphaeraceae; genus Nitrososphaera. The sequence continues at coordinate 8,100 of JBKPNF010000293.1, forward strand.
GAAAAACACAACACCGGTTCCAACTGCGGTCCCATCAGGATTAAAACGAGTAATGTCAACAAAGGTACTGGTAGCATTCTCTTGTTCTGCACTATCATTGTCTCCCCCAGTCACAAGAAGGCTTTGCCCTTTGGAAACGGAAAGACCGTTAGGTAGAATATTAGCCGTGGCATTTGTTGTCTCTGTTGCATTTATAGTCGTACCAGCAGTAGCGTTTGGAGGTATTATTGTTACGTTGTTCACAGTTGATATCTCAATGTATGTTTCATTGATTGGATTGATAGTTGAAGTTTCAAACTCCACAATTTGGAACAGATTGCCCAAAACAGCATTTGAAACATTGTTGGTTGTGGTAGTAAGTCGTACTGCTTGCAGCTTCTTGCTCTTCTCCTCCTCCTACTGATGTAGGGGTGTTCATTACATCTGTAATAGCACTTGCTGATTGAACTAGTAATGAGGCTCCAGCCACTGCTACTACTGCAATCTCTGCTAACGCTATTATTGTTACAGCCACAATTGTCCCTATAGCATTTAGGCTTTTCGTTATATTGACGGCTTGACACATATTCTATTTAAAAGGGTCACTGACAATTGTCTTGATTTTTTAACTCGTTCATCTATCGGAATAATAAAATGCAACTATTGCTAACTACTGTTAAAGATATACTGTACGTTATTACTTGCTGTCGTAGCCCTGCTGTTATTATTATTCAAGCAGCGGCGTTGGTGGCATTGTTGGGATCCAAAAGCTTTAACTTCCAATATCCAAGTCAATTTTGACCCAATAATTCCACTCTCTTTCTTATTATCTGGAAGGATAAGATAGGCGTTGCTCCGTTTAACTAGCAAAAAGTATAGATGTTGTACTAATAGAGCTAATAAAAGAAGAAGAGGAATTCTTCGATAATTGATCACAATTATTATTAACTCTGCACGGAACAGCAAATTATGAAAATATCTGAACGTTTATCTGCGCTAGGAGTTGTTGCCTTTGCGGTAGGAGCGCTCGCTCTTCTCTCTGCCCCAATGACGACTCTATCTCCTGCAATAGCACAACAAACAACCAACACCACATCGCCACAAGATGAGATCGCTATGACCCAAGAACACGGGCATGAAACAGGTTCAAATGAAACTCAAGGAGGGACATTTACAGTAAGGGATTCTGTATTTGCCTTACTAGCAGACCAAACAATTCCAGCTAGCGGTTTTATACACCTGTATGACTGTCTCTTATACACATCTGACGCTGCCGACGAATA
>JBKPNF010000294.1:0-3830 GCA_046732455.1 Thermoproteota archaeon
GCCATAGTGAAAGCAAATGCCGCTTCACTGGTTGTCGTTCCGACACTTGACTTGATGGATCAGTGGATGACTACTCTCTCAAAATATTTCCCAAATATCAGAATAGGAAGCCTCGGCGGAGGTAATGATGACATACAATCAATTACAGTATCGACATATGACTCGGCCTACATAAGGGCACCTTTTCTTGGTAACAAATTTTACCTTGTAATATTTGACGAGGTGCATCATCTGGCAGCTATGGGTTACAGAACAATAGCGGAGCAAATGGCAGCACCATTTCGTTTGGGCCTTACCGCTACGATTGAAAGAGAAGATGATCTTCACAAGGACCTACCCAGGCTCGTGGGTGAAGTTGTTTTTCAAGTCAGCCCTGATGAGCTTGCTAAAGACAAACACCTCGCTTCCTATGAAATTGAAAGGAGAATGGTGGAAATGCTGCCCGACGAGCTAGAAGAGTACACAAGAAATATGAATATCTATCATCAATGCATGAAAAAACTCAGCTTTCAAAGGTATGCGATTACCCTTGAAAAGTTGATAATAATGTCAGGGAGAAACAGGACGGCAAGGGAAGCCTTGTTGGCAAGAAACAAGGCAATGAATGTTGCGCTGAACAGCAGGGCCAAAATAGAAGAGCTAAGAGAAATCCTTGCAGAGAACAAAGGTGCCAAGACTATAATATTTACTCAGCATAACAGCCTTGTCCACGAAATATCTGACAGGTTCCTAATTCCATTTATTACTCACAAAACAATCAAAGAGGAAAGACAGGATGTACTGAAGGGGTTCAAGGAAAGTCGATACATGGCCATAGTCACGTCCAAGGTCCTAGACGAAGGAGTTGATATTCCAGATGCAGAGCTAGGTGTAATACTTAGTGGGACGGGAAGTGCAAGGGAATTCATACAAAGACTTGGAAGATTGTTGAGGCCTAAGCCAGACAATAATAATAGCCATGACAGCAGTAGCACTACTGGTAGTTATAGAAATTACAAGAAAGCCAAGCTGATCGAGATAATATCTTCAGAAACAAAAGAAACAATCACAAGCGCAAGAAGAAGGAGGGCTTTGAAGACGATGCGAGATAGTAATTATGAGCATGCAACAGAGGAAGTTCACAGGAGAAGTATATAGAATAGGCTATGCTAACTCTACAATTACTTAGAGTCAGGACTAGAAACGGAGCGATATTTCCCCTATTCTGTATCAAAGATGAAGAGATAGAGCTAGCAAAGAAGATAATCCAAGAATTTGAGTATACATGGAAGAATAAGGAGAAGAAAGCGGTGCTTGAAGACAGAATTGCAGCAATAGAAGAATCAGACGTGGGTGGAGATTATAAACTTGTAAGGGGATTTTATGCCCTCCTAGAAAGGAGGTGCACGTTCAAAAGTAGAGATAGCAATAGTGACAATGATGGTCGAACCAGCAGCAGCATAATCACTAGCACCATTCCTATTAATGACCCACCTCGCATAAGAAAAGCACTATTTGAAGAATCATCAAAAAGGGGTTTTGCGTTAACTGAGCTTGAGAGAAGGGAAATTGCGGATTCTGTAGCCTCTAAATTGAATTTGTCGTCTCATGAAGCTGTTTTAAAAGCGATGTGGAGCGATTTGGATGATAATCTATTACTTGATCACTTTGATGCGGTAGACCCTGAAACTTTGGTTGGATGGTACAATTTGTCGCTTATGCAAACTTTGCTCTTTAATTGCACAAAGCTTGATTTTTACATTTCAGGTGGCTTGAATTGGAAAAGAGTGTTAAGAAGCGTAAAGAGGCTTGGTTTGATGTACCACTTACAACAGCCTCAACAACAACAACAACAAGAAAATCGCATAATCTGTTCTCTTGAAGGACCATTGAGCCTCTTTAAATTGACCGATAGGTACGGGACACTGCTTGCAAAGTTGCTTCCATCGATAATCTTCTCTTCGGGTAACAGAAGAGAGAATAGTAGAGGAGGAGGAGGAGGAGGAGGAGGTGAATGGCACATAGATGCGTGGATAGTAAGGAAGACAATGGATGGCAGAAAAATATATGAATTTAAAATTTCAAAAGATGAAATTCCAGAACTGCTGACAGACCCATATCTTTTCTTTTCTCCTGTTTCCACTGCTGGAGGAGAAGTTTTAGGCTCATTTCCCTATAATGATTTTAATTTTGATAGTGCTGTAGAAGAAAAATTTGCCAGGAGATTTGAGCAGGCCGAAACTGGTTGGAGGTTAACTAGAGAACCTGATCCTCTAGTACTATCAAATGGCGGCGCTTTCATTCCAGATTTCGTATTTGAAAAATATGATAAAAAGATCTATCTTGAAATTGTTGGATTCTGGACAAAAGAGTATCTTGAGAGGAAACTGCAAAAGTTAGCTGATATTTTTATTTCCGCCGATAGCAAGAAGAAGAATAACAATAAGGCAGATCTTCTATTTATTGCAGTAAATGAAGACTTTGCTTGCTCAAAATCCTCTTTCTCTTCAATAATACCAAAGGAGCAGCTGATATTCTACAAAAATGATACGGTTCCAGTGAAACCCATTCTTGATTACTTGAAGTCGATAGATAGGGAAATGATTGAGCGAAAAGTTAATGATCCGAATCTGAAAATTGAATTGGACAAGGACAATAATGATTCGGTCATTTCAGTTAACGAAGTTGCACAAAAGTACTGCATTCCGGTGGAAGTAGCGCGGCGGATCTCTCTAAGAGATAATAACGAAAAGTACATGGAAGCAGAAATGTATCTGATACCTAAGTCCAAAGCGCTCAAGTTGGAATCTTTGCTGGCTGGAACAAAAAGGTTTATTGATGCTTGCTCAATTCTATCAAAGGAGGGTGTTCCAGAATCCTGCCACGCAGATCTTATCGTCAAGTTGGGTTATGATGTGAGCTGGCAAAGCATTGATGCCAGTACTGCAGTTATCATAAAAAGAAGAGAATGATTTAAACATACTACTGGCAGGTTAGTAAGTGTATATGAAGTAACCCTAATGATAGAAAACCAAAACGTTTTAATTGGTTCTACAAAAAGTTGGGGTTACCTGCGCCCGGGTAGTATAGAGATGCGTGGTTGTCTCTGAGCTAACAACCAGAATCGTACAATCCGGTCTAGTATGGGGGACTGTCACTCCCTTGACCCGGGTTCGAAATTCGGTTTGGAGAAGAAAAAACCGAACGAACGTCCCGGCCCGGGCGCTTACAATTTTTCCAGTATTTCAAGTTCAAGCTTTAAGAATTTACAACAAAACCTAGGAATACGTAATAGTTCCCTATCCTCGACCGGATTGTATAATACCATACAGACCCAACGGAAGTCTAAACCTGCTCATGAAAAGAAGGATAACCCAGTCGTGGCATGAACAGTAGTTATAACGATAAGAATTTGTTACTGCTGCATGCTACGACAAAAGGTTGCGAAATAGATGGACTATTGCTTTAAGCAACACTAGTTAGTTCAGAGAAAATGAATTGGAAGCAAATACTTCTAAAGGCCACAAAACATAGCCAAATAATAGGAACACAAGTCCAGCAGGCGATATCAAAGAAAGTTGGGGTTATAGCTGGTTTTTTGTGCTACTTTTCAAATGACCGACTTTGTATTCCAGATTCAGTAGATATGAAGTGCTGACCAAATTTGACTTCTTCTTCTTCGGTGGAAGTCTTAAATTATTTGTTTTTCTATTCTGCCAGGTTGCATTCACCATAATCTCTTTTTTCCTTTTTTATACGACTCGAGCTTTGAACAGTATCAAGTATCGCGGTTAATGAAGTAAAAGATAGCCTTTTTCCAGAGCGGCTTTTTTGACAGGTCATAGTATGTG
>JBKPNF010000295.1:0-1843 GCA_046732455.1 Thermoproteota archaeon
GTATAACTATAAAAGCAGCAAATTATTGCTGCGTCATAGAAACACAAGCATGGGACCATGCCGGCCTTGCATCCGCCTTCTCAGCAATAAACCGGATAGGGTATAATGTCAGGCAGTTAGTCAAGACAATACACCTAGGAGATTATGCTGAAAAGTAGTAAGAGTGAGATGCCAGCACTGCTGCTTCCCAACCGCTCTCGCAGATCAGTAACACAGCAGCGACAGCAGGTTTGACTTCCGGGTTCGGAATGGGACCGGGTCGCACCCTGCCGCTATGACCGGCTTATGATAACATTTGTCAAAGGGCTAATTTAACGTTGCTCCTATAGAAGCAGAGACATTATGAGGATTAAATAATCTCTTGCTCAAAAAACATGGATGCGAGTATGACAAATGACTTGCTATCCGCTCTCATGTTCATAGTGGGACTTGTCATTTCGACAATTATAATCTACATTACTACAAAGCTGTTTGGGCAAAAGGAAGGAATAGGGCGGGCATTTCTCACCGCTCTTATTGGCACACTCATTTATTTTGTGGTATATTACATTTTTGGCAATGGACTCCTATCCGCAATAGTAGGCGGCATAATTTGGCTAACAGCACTTAAGGTGCTCTATAACATTGGATGGTTCAAAGCATTCGTGGTAGCAGTGATAGTGTGGATTGCTGCCGCAGTTATAGGATACTTACTACCCACAGTTCCGGGGCCAGTATAATTTGCCTTAACAGAAAATAACTAAAAATGCACATAGAAATCTATATCCTATGTGCGCCATATAGGTCAATCAAACCGAAGGCTCAAAAGCAATTGAAGGCAAAATAATCTGAGAATGTTTGGAAAGACAAAGTGTAAGCTTTGTGGGGAAGAGGTCCGACTTGCATTGAAGCATTTGAGGGACAAGCATGGGGAAATCTACCGCAAGGAAGTGGCAAGCAAGATAAAGATGTCATGCATTATGAAAAAGTACTTCCTTGATCACTGAAGCCTCTGTAAAGGTACAAACGGTGAGTATCAGTATATATAAAAATTTGTTCTCGCAAATTACATAGCCTGGCGAGCCTAAAATCTTTCAAGGCTGTCATGCTTGGAGCGGTATGTATATAATGCATCATTGCAAAAATTACATATAATTGGGCAATTCTGAAGCAGAAACTACTCACCGAGTTGCAGTACTTGACGAGGAGCTATGTCAGCCAAAAAAATGTGGCTTGGAATGCATCGTCTACTGCCCAGTAAACAAGACCGGTGGTGAATGCATTATCCAGCGCCCTGATGATGGCAAAGCTGTGATAGCCGAGGATTTATGCACTGGATGTGGCATCTGCATCAGGAAGTGCCCATTTGATGCCATAGTAATTGTTAACCTCGCAAAAGAGCTCTCTGAAGATAAAATCCATCAGTATGGCATTAATTCATTTAGATTCTATCGCCTGCCGACACCAAAGAAGGGTGCAGTTGTTGGCTTGGTTGGACGAAATGGCATGGGCAAGTCTACAATTGTCAACATTTTGTCGGGCAACATGAAGCCCAACCTTGGGAGATATAATCAAGACATCTCTTGGGATGAGATTCTGAAATATTATCAAGGGACTGAAATGAAATCTCATTTTGAAAAAATAGCAAATGGCACGATGCGCGCTTCAATCAAGCCTCAGCTTGTCTACCTCATACCAAAGGCATTCAAAGGGACTCCAAAGGAGCTGTTGAAGAGGTATGATGAGCGCAAAGTGGCTGACAAGCTAGTATCACAACTTGGCCTGCAGAACATTTTGGATCGCGACATAGCTCAGCTGAGCGGTGGTGAGCTCCAGAGGCTCGCAGTGGCTATAACTGCCTCAA
>JBKPNF010000296.1:0-5706 GCA_046732455.1 Thermoproteota archaeon
CAGCGTCAGAAGAAGGCCTATCAGATGATCGCTGGGCGCCTACAAGCACTACTGGAACCGGCAAGTTCTGCAGTGCAAAGCTTAGAGCAGCTGCAGTATAATGCATAGTATCTGTTCCATGCGATACTACTATGCCACTATACCTGTCTGTCTTGATTTTTTCTGCAACCTTTTCTGCTATCAATGTCCAGTGCTCCGGCCTGAGGTTCTCACTATACTCGCTCATCAATACTTCAGGGTCAATTGATGCATGATTAGCAAGCTCAGGCACTGATGCATACAATTCATCAGCAGAAAGGGCTGCGTGCACACCGCCGGTGCGGTAATCAATCTTGCTTGCTATCGTCCCGCCGGTGCTTATCAAGGCAACTTTTGGCAAATCTTGTTTAGCAGCGAGTACAGCAGTACTGACAGGGGCAGAAGATTGCTCTTTGTCCAACAATTTTGTTATCGATTTTATTTTTCCGACATGTATGCCTGTGTTATATCCGCTTTTTAATTTGATGACAATGTATTCTTCGCTGGCAGATTCGTAGCGCGGCATCAATAGGCCAGTTATCTCGCCATCCTCGGTAGCAATTTTGATGCTGTCGCCAACTGAAATACTGTGCTTTGACAGTATGTTGAGACCTACTTCCCTATAGCCGCCACTATTGTTGTGTTTTGCCAATGGCTTCAAAGCCAATTGCTAAATATATTAACAAATCTTTTCTAGCTAAAGAGTGTCCGAGCTCCATCTACTATGAATTGGACAGCAATAGCAGCAATAAGCACCGCAAAAACCCTGGTAACAATAATTGAGCCTCGCCTTCCAATTACTCTATAAATCCTATCAACGTACTTTAATACGATATATGTAATGCCTATCACTATTAGGATAGATAGAGCAGTGACGATCAGACCTGCAGTCTGGAATGAGATCATCACTGCTGTTATTGCGCCAGGGCCAGCAAGCAGCGGAAATGCCAGGGGAACAACACCTGATTCACCCTGTGCTCCTGCGCCTGCAAATCTCCACTCACCATGAGTAAGAAGCTCAATTGCCACAATGAAAAGCAGGATGCCGCCGGCAACCATGAAGCTGGAAATGGTGATGCTAAAGATGGATAGAATTTGCGTACCGGCCACAGCAAATACCAAGAGCAAGCCAGCTGCAGTGATGATTGCAGTCTTGGTGATAGATGCCCTTTCTGGTGTTTCCATCTTCTGGGTGAGTGCAATGAATACTGGCACGCTTCCAATCGGGTCAATGACTACAAAGAGTGCAATTGCCGATCTGATAAGATCTGTAAGAAAAGTGGAAGAAACATGATCCACGTTGTGTATTGGCGACCATATGTTATTAGTTGTGCTTAGTTATTGCGATGTTCCTTGATTCTAGTATCTTCAGGATCGCTTTTTCGATGTCCTGCTCAGTGATGTAGCCAAAGTCCCATGCATCTATAAAATTGAGAAAGTCACTTTCCAGTAACTTTGCAGTATCCTGAAACTCTGCCATCCTATCTAGTGTGTCCGGCGACCTATAGCCTTTGGCTACCATGATGGGACAGCGGTGGTCTTTCTCGATAGGGATATACCAAGCATTCTTTGCAAACCGGTATTGGCCGTCTGATATCATGGTGTACATACGCATCAATTCTTCATTTGTTAGCTTTTGCAAGTCGATATACCACGGTTCGTTAATAAAGCCTGAAGCTGGCCTTCCTTCCTCCTTGCTATCATTCTTGTTGTCAAACAACATCGGTGACATTGTATAGTCAACCACCTAGAAATATATTATTTTCTACTCAGAGAATGTGGCCTGGCATATCTTTCAGGGAAATCGCCCTGATCCTTTCAACGCCATTTATTTCCTTTATCACCTTTGAGACAGGCATGGGAACTAAATCTTCCCAATTTTCTTCCGCAGCCATCCTCTTTCTTATTTCGGTAGCCATCATCTCATCGCGCCTGTAAAGAGGTGCTTCAATTGCCTTGATGCCTTGCTCGTGAAAGAGCATAAGTGTAAATGGGTCGTTTGCAAACACAACATCGTATTTTGGCACAAGCGTATCCACCTGATGGGTCCAAAGTGAGTGCACATCAATATCCGGAACCGGGATTATCAGTATGCGCCTGATATCGGCTTCACCATCAGCATCAAGCGACTCTTTTATCATACTTATCCGCTCACCTGCAGTGAAGGGGTTTCTGGGTTCGTGGCTTTTTTGCGCACTTCCTACTACTATTACGAGCTGGTCAACCCTGCCTAGTGCAAATTTAACAGTGGCAAGGTGCCCCTTATGGAATGGCTGGAACCTGCCAATGAAAAGCCCATTTGTAGTCAACAGCGATATGCTAGAGTCAACACTATTTTAAGCATATTTTAAGAAAGCTCCGTGGCCGGTTAAGGGGTTGTAGTAAGCATAATGCCTTTGATAGAAATGGTCTTTACAACATTATGCTTACCAGTATATTTGTTGTTAGACAATGGAAATCTCGTATCACTAGCTAGGATAATTATTGCATGAAAGAATAAGACGCATTGAGTGTGATTGACTAATTCATTGCATTCTTTATACAGTTTAAATGGATTGAAACGAATATCCTAGTGACGCTCGATAAGATATGGCCAAGAATTGAAGCCGCATTACTTGGAAAGAGTAAAGAGCAAACTAGTCCTAATGGCGAAAAAATTGCAACTGTATAATCCCTCTATATATACTGGACTCATACATTAAACCGGATCGAAATCAACTGAATGGCAGGAAGAATAAAGTGACATCGTGATCAAGTATGGTAAGTAACCTAGATGATAACAACAAAGATGTACAAGACACAACAGAGATCACGGAAGATGGCCTTTTCAAATGCAAAATATGTGAAGTAAAATTTGATAATGCTAGTGCTTATGAAGGTCACATTGCAGCAGGTCACCTAACACCTTCGCCCAATTCCTCGTCGAATTCGTAAAGCTTTATTCAATCGATTGTTTCGGATTGGTTCTCTGAGGATTTATGGTAAGGGTGGAAGGGCGAAAGGGATTTAATCAAAGCGATACACAAGGATGTCCACCATGTATCATAATAACCTGAAACAGCTACGACTATTCTGCAGGAGATGATACGGCACAGTAGACGTGCGACTACTAAAAAATTTAAATAGTTAAAATGGATTTATGGTTCCACTAATTCTCTTCCTTTAACTACTTTTCTATGTTGTAGCTTCTGTGGTCACGGCGTCAGCTCCTGTAGCACTGGTGGATGCTTCTTTTTTGCCGACCCGCTTTCTTCTAGTTGCCGCTGATGTGCGACCACCTTTTTTACCTCCTTTTCTTCCAGCTGCAGCTTTTTTGGATCGTGTTTTTGCTGGATTCTTTGATTTTCCTCTTACCATGTCGTTGTTGCTTTTTTAAAGCAAGCACTACTTTATTAGATCATATGATTAAATGTACTGAATTGTATATATAGAATTATTACATATAACATATATATTGTATTAGTAGCCGTGATTATTGTCCTTTAAAGCATCATAGGGACCCTTGATGACTGATTGCAGGTCTGTATAGGGTCCACGGTATGAATGTAATTAATAATTCTAGTGATAATGCTGGTCTGAAAGTTGATTAGTTCTTGCATCCAAATCTGGATACAAACATTCTTTGGTGTGAAGAACATAAGGAAAAAACTATAACATACATCTTTAGTTCTTCTGATGTGGCGATTCTATTAAAGGCAGATGTGGCAACTATGGCATCTTGAGTAATATATATGCTAGAGAAAAACTCTCTGTTTGTGTGCCAATATAAATAATCATTTTCACGATCGTCTAGTAGCATATAGGAATAATGAAAAATTTTAATCCATGCACCTTGGCATACGAGTCAGGACTGTATATGTACTTATGCCATGTATAAACTTCACCCTGTGATATAGATGCGTGCTAATACCCGTCATCTTTTTTGGTCATTCTTCTTAACTGACATGTATGAATTTTAATTGTCTATATCACTGGCTTATCCACTTAGGAGGTCTCTAGTTATTCTATCCACTAGTATTTGACTCGGGCTACGAGCACCCGTGTCATCAGTAGTGGTAGCAGCATCCGTAGTAGCAGCATCTTCATCCCCCTCTGTCCCGTCTGTGTCATCAGCACCTGCGTCTTCAGGAACTATCCTAAATATTGAGCCCTCGTCCTGAAATGTTAGCACATACAGATACCCATCAGGTCCAACTTTAACGTCTGTAATGCCCCCAAATCCTGTTCCAAATAATATGTTATCAACTTCGTCTCCTGGATCCAGTGCTCGGTCCGCCAAGCCTCCTTCAAGAACAAGCTGTGTTCTATTTTCATTTAGGTCAAAATGATACAGATTACCATTGTTATAATCTCCTACAAACAGATCGTTCTGATATTGGCCACCGAGTGCACTCGAATTGAGGAAGTCGAGACCCGTTGGAGCAACCGTCTGTTGCCAGGTGAACTCAGGATCACTATAGTTACCTCTGCCGTCGAAATCTACAAAGTCATCTTCTATGTCTAAATCCGCTGCACGTTCTGCCAATCCCGACACATCCCTCCATCCACTATTAAAGCCAGGTTCAACAAGATTGAGCTCATCATATTGGTTTGGACCATTTTCTGTATCCCATAGGTTGCCAGTTACGGGGTCAAATTCCATGCCAAAACTTTGCCTCATGCCATATGCATAGTATAGGTTCTGGGGGACTTGATCGCTAATAATACCTGGAATATCTGCTGCCTTGCCCTCTTGTGTTATTCTGAATATTCCGCTACTGCCATCCGGTGCTGGACCATCCTCAAAGTTTTGAGCCTGTGTTTGATGGTGGTCTAAATCACCAATGATCACATAAACATTGTTGTCTGGACCAAAGGCGACTGGTCCTCCATGGTAGCGAGGACCTGGTGTAGCAGGAAGGTCTAGAAGCAGCGTTTCGTTCACTAGTTGCATTTGAGCATCTTCTCCGATTCCTGGTGCTATATTGTATCTGTAAAGACGGGTGCCTGCAGGTGCGATGCCTTCACTCCAATCATCCCCATCTTCGCCTCCCCCTGATTCTGTGAAGTACAGGAAAACATACTGTTCATTGTTATTAGTGAGAGTACCATTTGGGCCGGAAATGTCAATGCCTAACAACCCTCTTTCGTCATTGTTTGCCACTTGAACGTCGATTACCGGCTCCTCTTGCAGTTCGCCGTCAACAATTCTCTGCACTTTGCCAGAATCTTTTTCAGTAACCAGGATGTCATTCTCGCCTAAAAATGCCATTGAGGTAGGAAATTCTAGGCCCGTGACGACTGTTTCCACTCTGAGATTTGGATCGTTTACGTCAGGTGATGCAGATGGTCGATCGTGCGAAATATGATCTCGCATTTCTTGTGCTGCAGCTTCAGGTGTAGATGTTGTAAAAGTCAGAGCTTGTGGTGATAGTAATAGTAGACCTGTAAGTAATAGTGTAACAGAGAGCGTATTAGTCGTTCGCAAATAAGTTATCCTCACTACAAACAACCCCGGTGCACTATGTTATTAACTATTAGGATTTCCCTCTCTGGTAAAATTGACCTAATATGCACTACAAAAAGTGCCTACTAGTTTCTTTGGGTGCAGCTTAATTTCAGTGACCCAAAGAAGATGCAATAGAATGATCTCGTTATAACGAGTTATAGAAAATAAGGGTATGAGAGTCCTCTATAACACATACAGAG
>JBKPNF010000297.1:0-3925 GCA_046732455.1 Thermoproteota archaeon
AAAGAAGTAGGTGGCATTCTAAGATAACTGCATATTCTGTATCTCCACAACAATATCTATACGTAGATGAAATGCTAACTGGTCCATTCAAAAAATGGAGACATTTGCACAAATTCTATGGTGTTGATAACAATAACAACCAAAAGCAAACACAGGTGATAGACGAGATTCATTTCGAACTACCATATGGCATAATAGGAAAGTTATTTGATGGTTATGTATATAGAAGGCTTGAGAAAATCTTTTGTAACAGAAGATTGGCTACAATTAGAGCTTTGGAAAATAACTTATAGACACTAATGCTCTTCGATATCGCTCTATATTATTAATGGTAAAAAAGGGTCTTTAGCTAGCGGGTTTGGCGGGATGGGAGACAAATTTGACTGTCCACCCAGCATAAGCCAAAATAGCAACGACTCGGTGGGATGCAGCTTAAAATTGAGATGAATCCAAAAGAGACTTTACGTGTATGACAGCTGAATCTCCTTTAATGGTGCCCTTTCTAGTGATTGAAATATGGATCATATGCAAACCATGGCTTTTCTTTAATATACGATCATCATAATAATATCTCAGCCAGCTGTATGGGAGAATAGGATCCAGCGTCGAACAACTTTGTATTTCGTTATGATAGTTGCTGGAGAGAACAATTTGGATACTAAGATTATCAGTACTTCCCGTGAAAAGTAACACTGCCTAGATTGCCTAGCAACATTTGACTTGTGCCAGGGCTAGGTCAATTATTAGATGATATAAGCGATAATGGTGTATGACAATCTTTATGGCGTTACCAGTTCTTTGATGATATTATGATCCATACAATACAATTCAAAGTTAGCTGAAGCGGGCATGATGCTTGGTAATACACTTAATGTTACATTATATCAACTAATAAGCGAGCTGGTTAATTCAATAAATTAGGTCTACAAAATGATTCTCTAGCTCAAAAGGCTGCCTGTAGATGTTGAAATTGTTGCAAAATTCCCACTGCTGAAATTCACTGTTTGGTTACCAGTGTTTACAATTGCTATATCTGTTACTTGCTGGTCTACAGCTTCTGGTAATTGTACGTGATACATACATTTCCCATTTTCTGGGCGCGATAATCCAGCTATATACTCGGGGGTAGCAGGTACTAGATCAGGTGCTACTCCCGCCATTATCTTAATATCTGTAGATGGTTCAAGTGTGGCATTAGTAAAACTTGTTGTTGTAATGTTGTCACTACTTTGGGCAGCCGCTGCATGACACGGTACATTCATACTTACATGGGCTGATGCTATTGGAACAGGTGTGGAGTCTGCCAGTATAATGAAATCACCTGGAGCTAATGAGAGATTTTCCAGTGGAACTGTCGAAGTAGTCAGCAATTCTCCAGGAGGGGGCAGAGGCGCTCCTCTTCCTCCAAGAAGACTAGTAAAAACGATACCAGTAATAAAAAATATTACCGCTAATGGGGTCACGCGCGGCGTATAATTATTATCAATCGATTTAAGTATTTCGTGAATGGTAAGATAAATTACCTTTTATTACCTTTGATCAGCGGGCATAAGAACTCGTGTAATTAGCAGGTTCTGTGGAACCCAGAACGATATCGGTTCTTTAGATGGATTCTGAGAATAGTGTAGGAGCTGGTGAGCTTTAAAGTTTTAGCTTACTGCATTTAATGCTGCTGGTGGCTTTTGTTCGACAATGACCGACAATGAGCACAACTAAATCAAGTCATGAGATCAAGTGCCATTTTAAGCTCTCTTATCTCCCGTTCTAACACAATTCTATTCTCGTTCTCATATGGCGTGTATTTGTGTAGCTTCTCACAAGCTTCAAGCTCGCCATTGATAATATCTTTCTTATCGAGGCATAAGCCATGAGTTTCATTTAGCAGCGAATAGGCTACTTTTCTTCCTCTTTCTTTGCACCCGCACAGTTTTGCAATGACCAAATTGGAGGCTTCGGGAAAATCAATATTCACATATTGTACATAATCGTTGTACTATATACATTATTTACTAGATACTTCACCTAAAGTGTCTTCTCATTTCTTTGACACCAGCCAGAAAGAACATCGTTATTCACGATCAGTTTTTGTTATGGCAAAGGCATGTGTAGTTGTAAACAGACAGGCGTGCAAAGGTGGGATATGCTTTTGCAGACGAATTATTGGTAAGTAACCGTATGAGGGCATTGAAGTACATTTCATGCTTAGCGTAGATGTGTTTTATTTTTTGCATTCAAAACAGTTCCAACCTACACGCATTTTTAGAGTCAGTCTAAACAATCTTTTTCTATTTCCACATATCTCTCATTAGCATGATCGATTGCTCTCGGCTCTCTGCTCTCCTTGCCTATTGATCATAACCATCCTTTGGCTTATATCAGTCATTTTTCATTACGACTATTTCTATCGGCTCTTGCATGTAACAGATAAACTAATATGATTCGATGTTACTTGGATCAAATCTGGCTCAATTTGTCAGCTTGTGTTATGATGCGAAATCCATTATAGCTATCACATATCTATGCTTTCTAACCAATTGCCTATTTCAGTGAATGTCATTTTATGGTGGTCGTTAAGGTGTATCAATAAAGAGATTAAACTATAACGATAATAATAGTTTGGTCTTGAACAAAAACACCTGAGTTCTCTTTTAGCATTACCCTGATATAACGAGAAGTTGTCTATCCTTTCTAAAATAGCAGAAGGAATTAATTCTGCAGGATTAGCATTTTTGAGGTTTTGAACTTTGTTTGAAACTGCTGCCATATCATATCCTAAATATTTTGATAGTACCGAAACCGCGCAATATTTTTCTCCATTAGCATCATAAAACGATCCAAAGGTTTGAGGCGTATCAATTACTTTCTGCTTGAAAATTGTGCTGAGCCTCAGCTGGATTTGTTCTTGGTTCTTCTTCATTATACTAGTTGATAGCATCATCATACAATCTTCCTTCATTTGTGATTATGGATATACAATGCGACAATAAAGGATTAAACGATTTATCTCAAGAACACATATACTTTGCGGGTTCGGTGGAATTAGGTTCCCGCATGTAAGAGCGTTCGATGGCTAGAGCTTTAAGTCTTACTTAATATGGTCGATAATGTCGTCAATTTTGTGTACGAATCAAAGGCCGAACTGCGTATAGAAGGGCCGATTAGCAGTCTTATAGTAATCTCCTCAAATCGCACAACTTTGGTTATGGCAGAACTTCTAAGCCTATGGGCTTTAAGATCATTACCAGCCTATTGGTGCTGTTGTTTCCTGTTGTGATGATGACTATGCAACTTAAGGAAATGAAATTATTATTGCTGCAGAAAGAAACAAAATAAATAACGGGTTAATTCTCATTTATTTTCCTCTTTCTCCTTCGTCGTCTCTAACAACTCCCTGGTTTCCTCTCTTATCACAGCTTAGGTATTACTATCATTTTTTTGCTGCATTCCTGAACTCTGTATCTTCTCTTTAACTATTCCTAATAATGGACCAAGGTTTCCCGAATCTTGCCCAGTTACAACGATCATATTTTTTTCTCGAGCAATTTCAGCCCATGTTTGTAATTCCCTCAATCGCATTGCTGCTATATTCTTTGTATAGTATTCTGCGGCTTGTGACATCTTTTCAGATGCTATTAGCTCGCCTTCGGCCATAATTATCCTACTCCTCTTTTCCCTCTCGGCCTCTGCTTGCTTTGCTATGGCCCTCTGCATTTCCAAAGCTATGGCGACATCCTTTATCGATACAGCAGATACCTTAACCCCCCACGGGTCTGTAAATTCATCCAGTATGACCTGCAACCTTTTGTTCAATTCTTCTCTCTTTGTAAGCAATTCATCGAATTCAACCTGCCCCAAAACATCTCGCAAGGTTGTTTGCGACAGAAGGCTTGTGGCAACAACATAATCCTGTACCTTGACAACTGCT
>JBKPNF010000298.1:0-4570 GCA_046732455.1 Thermoproteota archaeon
AAGAATCCGCTTCTTCACCATAAGGTTCGAGATTTTGATACACAGAAAAAAATCTTCGAACATATAACTGTTGATTCCGTTCTTGTAGATAATCCAAGAACAGCTGCCAAAGATATTGATCGAGTGCTATCATCAGCCACCAGGCATAAAAGACCAGTATATATCGAGTTACCACGAGATAAGGTATCAATACCCATTTACCAAGAGAAATATGTAGATGCTTCCACTATATACTCCGAAACTGCCAAAATAGAAGAAGAAGGGTATGAAACGGACATGGGTTCTATGCAAGAAGCTTTAGCGGAATCAACTACAATGATAAATTCTTCAAAACAACCAGTTATTATTGCCGGAGTAGAAATACATCGCTTTGGATTGCAAGATAAATTACTCCAATTAACTTATAAGACAAATATTCCTGTAGTGGCGACTGTCTTAAGTAAGTCAGTAATAAGTGAGGATCATCCATCCTACCTCGGAGTATATGAGGGTGCCATGGGACACCGATCAGTCAGGGAATACGTTGAATCCAGTGACTGTTTGATTTTACTGGGCGCTTTGATGACAGATATTAATTTTAGCGTCTCCCCTACACCCATAGAACAATCTAAAAGTATCTATGTCACAAGTGAAAAATTGTCAATCAAATATCATAACTTTGAAAATGTCCTTTTACAAGATTTTCTTACTAGTTTGATAAAAGCACCGTTGGAAAGAAAAGATTTCATGTTAGTTGGAAAACAAGGTAATGTAAAGAACAACAATAAGCATTTCTCAGCTGCAAGAAACCAAAAGATAACTGTAAAACGTTTGTTTGAACGTCTTAACTTCTCTATAACTGATAATGCAATTGTCATAGCTGATGTTGGTGACTCTTTATTTGGTGCTCTTGATTTAACCATCCATGGCCAAACAGATTTCTTATCGCCTGCTTATTATTGTTCAATGGGATTTGCTGTCCCCGCAGCTATTGGAGCTCAGTTAGCTAGTCCAACGCTTCGTCCTATTGTAATAGTAGGAGACGGTGCTTTTCAGATGACTGGCATGGAGATATCAACTATTAGTAGGTTTGCTTTAAATCCGATTATCCTTGTCTTAAATAATAATGGGTACGGAACAGAACGTCCTATGCTCGATGGTCCCTTTAATGATATATTGCCTTGGAATTATTATCGTATTCCTGAGATAATAGGTCATGGAAAAGGTTTTCTGATAGAAACAGAAGATCAACTGGAAGAATCTCTCTCAGCTGCTGAAAGGATTTATTCTAAAGACCTGTGTGTCCTAGATGTACATTTAGACATTCATGATGGGTCACCAGCGTTGCAGCGGCTTACTGAATCACTAGGTAAAAAAGTACATTAGAGTATCAAATATGCATGTTGTTGTAATCAGCGGAATACAAATTATTCTAGCGACAAACTAACAGCAAACTAATAGCAATCTATAGCAAACGCAGCTAAGTGCAAGAATAAGCCAAGCTTTTAAGAACCAACAACAGAAAATTAGAGGCCAATGCCTATCTTGCACAGTTATTTGAGTCCTTTCTTTGAAGTTTTTTCTGCCGGAGCCCCTCTGGGCGCCTTTGTTACAAACTACATTACAATGCGATGACAGGGTCTTACCAATTTAATATGAGAGAAGATCCTCTAGGTGACAAATGGTATATGTCATACAAAATGCCAAGGAAGCAACAGAACAAAGGCAAAGTATCACGATATGACATCCTCACCGAAGATTCCAAGCATGCTGTAGTCGTCAACGCTTATTACTAGTAGAATAGCTTCGCTGAAGCTCCTCTAGATTATGTAAGAAAGTGATCTGTCTATCTATTTTTTCAGCAGGTTATATGATGCTTTTGTTTCTTTCCATATACCGATTTTGTTCTGTACAACAGCAGACTCTATAATTATTCATCCCTTCTTAACTTACGCGCTAATCCTTGATGAAATTGCGGTGACCAGCTACGAAATGACACGACAATAGTATCCTTATGGATTAGACTAATTCCAAGGATACCTAAAAGTGCGCCGACAACGAGTAAGGCGAGATTTTCTGGAAGAATAGTTTTAAGACCAAGTTCCCTAAGCGTCAATTGTATCGTAATAGTCATCAAATATGCGGATGATGTGATAACTGAGGTAATAGATGCTCCAACTTTTTTTAAACTCATTGAATACAGCAAAGCTCCTGCCAAAGGTAAAAATGAATAAAGAAGCAGAAATCCTAACTGTTTCGCTGTAGGGATTTCAGGATAATAGGTTAACTGAAAGGCTGCCAATATGAGGCCTGAAATCAATAAAGATGCACCGGCTACTTGAATGGGAGAATGGAACCCGACCAATTTGGCCAAGAAAATTATTGCAATTGCGAATGCAATTGCAGAAAGTATCGCTTCTAGATCACCTGTAGTAAGCAAAAATAATGATGAGGATAATACCTCTAATGCACTTCCACTCATAGCAGCTGCAAAAATCCCAATGATTGCGATCATAGCTCCTATGAGTTGTACCTTGGTCAGTCTTTCCTTCAGAAAAAACCATGCCAGAAATAGTACTACTGTTGCCTCTAGAGGACCTGCAAGCGTTGACTCTTTTGAGGCGCCTATCCTGCTGACAGAATCATACCAGGAAATAATTCCCAGAGCCATAAATGCTGACCCCGGGAGAAGATGCCTCCAAGATTTGAAAACAGTAATTTTGTCTTTTATCATAAGGGCCACAATACATAGCAACATTCCGCCTGCCACCGGAATACTGTTGGCAGCTATTGTTAGAGGGGATATTTGAAGCAATGTAGTAAGGGATTCTACAAAAATTGTTTCAATTGAAAGTACAAATGCGGTAGCAAAGGCAACTCCTGACTTGATATTCAATAAATTCCAACTCCTCAGTCCAATTTTGACTAGTAACTAATTTTTCGTATCTCTATCTTCACGTTACGGATTATTAAAGCAGATGTTCAGCTCTTAAGAATATTTGGGGCACACTTGGTTCAGTAGTAGGAGCAACAAATTTCAGAGATATCAAATTTGCATAACATAAGGATCTCAATTTTCATTATGTGCTACGCTCGTGACTCAGTGAGTCCATTTTCTAAAGGTTTTTCTGCAGGAACCCTCTAGGTCCTCCTCTACTACAATAACTATCTTAAGTTTGCCGAAATCAAATGAAGTGTAAATTGATCCCTCCTTCCAGACTACATTCTCGCCAATAGATGTCTCGAGACATTGATGGAATTGTCTCCTTAAATGCTATATTGATTCATACTTAATTGATGGCGGAAAATACCTTCACGTGTGAAGCTTGCGGTGCATCGTTTAGCACGCATCAAGGATTAGTTAATCATAATGTTGATTCGCATGGTGCAGCTATAGGAACACAACTAAGACAAAGTGAAGAAATACAAAAACAAAGGGCTGAAGAGTAGAGATAGGTGGATGATGATATTAAGGAGCAGATCAAGAGGTGGAACGGCAACAGGTAAAGTATACTTGGTGGGCCATGTGATATACCTGGAATCGGATTGTATGTATCGTTTTTTGACACGGGAGGGAATAGGGTAAGCGTGATGCAAGCGGTTCGTTAAAGCGATGCAGCAAATACGTTCAAACTCTACTTGATAGTATAGTTTAAAATCTAATAGGGATCCCTACCCCATAATATGTGTGCGCACATAATGGTGAGATAGACAAATGTTAGTAAAGGTAAACGATATAAGTGGAAATCGTGTTAGAGTTACAAAGTTAGACATAGACGACTTTGGTTCAGTTATTCCTTTGAGGGATTTAGACCTTAAATTACCACAAGATGATGATTCTGTCAGTCAGACATTAAGGCATTCAATATATGCTATCCTTTTTACTAACGATGATAGTGAAGATGATGGCAGTACAATAATCTTAGCAAGAAGTATGACAACAGAGGAACTCAATGAGGAAAAGGAAAGAACTGTACGAGCAGTTCAGGGCAAAACAGAGGATAATAAGTGAATAGTGCTATTTCAGCGAAGGATTATTTTGTTTGATTATTTCCTTATCGATAAAATCCTGAAAGGCAGGCTCGAACCATTTTTCTGGCTCTATGCTCTTATCCCAGTATTCGCGTATTGCCCCCTCGTCGAAAGCAGTTTTCATCCATCGCAACCAGCCAGCCCATTCGTTGTCACTGACGACCTTCCTCTGCCGCACATGGAACGCATATGAGCACATATACAAGATATAATATGCAAATACCAGTTCTGGTGTCTGATTTCCAAATGATTGAGTCTTGTCAAGTACTTTAACTAACTCTGGTCTATGAACCAGCATCTCAACCATTCCATGTATCTTTTCATCTAAGTCATTCAGAACTTTTGTTTCAATGTCAACTGAAAGGTTTCTCATTTCCTTCCTGGAAAAAAAGAAAATTACAAACAACGTGCCTATTATGCCAAGTGCTTCTGCCAAAGTAATCAGCTCTGACGCGGGGAGCTCAGCCATATGCGTGTCAACAAGTTAAAAGTCGATAATAAGGTTTCTTGGTAAGCAAGCTCACCAAATAGGATATCGTAGGAGTTGATGAGGTTGCAT
>JBKPNF010000299.1:0-6091 GCA_046732455.1 Thermoproteota archaeon
AAACATCTATGCAAGAAGCATAAGTGCAATGACTGACTCAGTAGCAGCAGGCGCGCGCATGGCAACTAACATGATGTTTGCAGGAATTGAAGCGAATAGAGCAACTACAAACTATGCAAGGCACAATTCTAGGGAAGTCTCGAGGATAACCTCAAATACTGCAAGGATCTTTGGGCAGAATACAAGGGAGACGGTTGGCAAGATGCAAGAGAGTAGCTATGGTGGTACCACCACAACAGGAACAGCGGCAACAACGACAGGTAGGACCACAGGCACTACTGAAGAGAGCGGAACAGATACATCAAGAAGAAAATAGATAGCAGAAGAAAAAAGTATTAGCGAAGCTAACCCATTATTTTTATAATCATGAAATTATGTATGAAAAAATAAAGGAAAATAGTTCGTTAGCTTTGAATATTTCAAAAATTGCTTTTTATTTACTTATTGCATCGGCGGCTAAGCGACCTATAATGTGGTAGTTACCCAACTATGTTAAAGGCCTTGACTACTCATGCGTCTCGCACAAAGAGCTGCACTGTTTGCCGCCGGAATTTGTATGAACGATGGCAAGTATTGACGGGATTCCTTTTTGAAAAATTCTTTTGCCCTGCCATCATGTTGCCCTTGGAGTCCCTCCCTAGAGTTGCAATTATGATAATTTCCCCAAATGCGGCTGCCTCTGCAAAACTCCTTGCAGCATCTTTCTCGCCATATTTTGCAGTTATGATTCAACCTTTTCCTAGCTTCGATAGCCTATCTTGACAATTTGTGTCCTGTCGCAATAAAGCTGCCACCCCGCCATTGCCCTATGTCTCCGGATCCTATGACGTCAGTCTTCGTAGCATAGTAGAGAGGCTGTGGTATAATAAAATGAGGACTTTTACCAGTATTTTGCCTTTATCTTTTCAATGGCGTGTTCATGCTCTGAGCCCTTTTTCCTTGCGAATCTCTCCATCGCAGAGAGCGGCACGCCTCCAAGAGTTGAGGCCAGCTGCGTGAAGAACCAGTCCTTTACTGGGTTATTGCGCCCCACTTTGCCCATAAACTTTTGAATGCCGTACTTGAAGTTGTGCTGCCATGTCTTGTACATGACACCCAGCTTCCCAGGATCCATCGTATTGCCAATGTCAAAAAATTCTGACTTCTCAAGAAGACCAATAGGCACAAAGGTGAGCGGCGTCGTGGTGAACTTGCTGTCTGGCTGCTCAGTCTCGAGCTCATGGATGAGGCTGATTGTCTCCCAGCTGTCCTCCTGCGTTTCGTCATTGTCAAGACCCATGATGAGCGTGAACGCAGGAACCCAATAGTTCTCATTGAGCGTCTTAATGGCTGTCTTGACCACCCAGTGCCATTCTTCCGGCTTATATGGGGCGAGTTTGCGGTCTGCGTACTTGCCAATGAGCCTTATGCTGCCCGTCTCGAAACCACATTGGATGCCAATGTGGTTATCGGGGCCAGCTCTAATTATCTTAGATACATTAGGGATGAGTCTCTCATCTGCGATTGCACCCGCAAGTGTCCCATGGGTTGGGTTTGTATGCTCGATGCCTGTTGCCATGATGCCCTTGAACAGCTCTTCTAAGGCTTCTCTATTTGGCTGCATGTTCTTTGTTGTCCTTGGGTTGAGACCATACACGAAAATGACGTCGCTTTGGACCCAGGCAGTCTTTAAACCGCCATACTTCATGTTCACCTCTATTTCCTTTTGTACTTTTTCAACCGGGTAATACCTAAGTGGTCTTAGTGTTACATCACAGAACTTGCAGCCGCGTCCACAGCCACGCATAACCTCAACCATGCCATGCATGCTGGGGTTGACAATATTTGGAATCTCACTGACCGATGGCTCATCCCAGTAGTGAATGAACCTTCCGTGAAACGTTCTGTCGTTTCTGATAAACTCTTTAATCTCAACTTTGAACTGGCTCTTCTTGAAAGGGTTGGCCATGTCACACTCACCTGCAATAAGGGCATCAAACAACTTACCTCCCGCTCCGTCGATTTCAGGGCCGATACCTCCCAGATCGCCCTCGACAATGCCATAGAGGCCATACTCTTCTATCTTGGCTGGATCGTAGTTATACTGCCAAGTGCCAGAAGCGCCAGCAATCACCTTAGCCTTACTCCCTGTCTTTGCCTTTGCAGCATTGATCCTCATGTGAAGCTCGCGGTTGTAAAATTCATCATAGGACATCTGTTTGCGGCCGTAGGTGAATGTCATGGTGACTGGGCCCATACCAAGCGGATCCATTTCATAGGTCCCGACCACCTCCGTTTCAGGTCCAATAAATTTCTCAATGTGATCTGGGTGGGAAACCACAACGTCTTCCGGCTTGTAGCCGTCCCTCAAGAGTGCAGCTTCAACCTTTCTTAGGCCATAAGGAGCGTAATTGGCGACGCCATTTGTGTGGTCACTAGAATTGCAGATAAAATCAAAAAGAACTCTTGGCGTGACCTGGTTGCGCATGACATAGTACAAAAACGAATTGTGATCCCTGTTAGGGTCCAGTGCCGGGGCACACCCAAAGAATGACCCAAGTGAGATTCCTCTATAAGGAGACATCAATGTGCGGTCTGCAGCAAGAACTACTTTAGGATATCTTCCCAATGCTCCAAATCCCTATTCCTTTTAGGGGAAAGTGATTACAGATGCATTAAAAGGTTTCCAATACTTTGCAATGGTATGTGTTAGTATTTACCGAATATGGCTGTCTCGCTTTTCTATGAAATCCTGCAGGGTTTCGCTACCGAGCTTTCTTTTCAGAACTTCGTGTATGTCCCTTACAATACCAAAGCCATAGAAAGTAAGGGCAGTATAGATCGAGAGCAGAGTCGCACCCTTTTCGTATGCCTTCCAAGCGTCTTCCCCTGAAAAAATGCCGCCGCAGGCAATTATCGTCATATCCGGAAATGCTCTGTGCACATCCTCTACCATCTTCAGCATGTATGGAAAAAGCGGCTTGCCACTTTCACCTGCAACTCCTCTTAGAAATTTTCGACCAAGCCTAATAGACTTGGTATCCACCGACCTTGTGTTGCCAAGTGTAACCATCTGCCCACCATTTTCATAAAACACCTTGATCAATTTGAGCTTGGATTTCCTTTCTTCATCTGATGGTGGCAGCTTGCTGTATGGCGATATCTTGGACGCCTTAACTTTGCCTGGCACATGTGTGTTCATAAGGTCGATTATTTTTTTTGTAAACTCCGGTGTCTGCAGCAGCTTATTGAAATCAGTGTTTGGCGAAGTCCTATTTTCTTCAAACCCCAAGTCGACATAGGGTGCAGATCTAACCAGAATTTCTTTGCATGAATCAAGCACCGCGTCTTCAGTATGGATGTCAGTAATGCCTGAAAAGTTCAGTAGGGTCTTGGCATTGCCTCTTGAACCTTCGGTGAATTTTCTTAAATTCGCAATTGTATGGTCGAGCCCTTTGTGGGGGTACCCTTGTGCATTGATTATTGCCTTCCTTTCGTCGTCAACTACGATCCTGACAATGCCTTCGCTCTTCGGCCGCTGGGGGTTTCCAGTATTGGGATTTTTAAGCACGCTGCCGGGGTTCAGAAAGCCAAAGACGTACGATGTTGGCCTAAGCACGTCGCAGTTCTTATCAAACCCGGCGGCAATCCCAACTGGGCTTTTCAATTCATGGTTTTCTATTTCAACTGCCAGCTGTTCACCGGGATCAAAATATGTCATGTTTTGCCTAAACTTATCCGTCATCTTGAGCAGACGTTCTTTAGCTTTCTCATGCACTACTTCTGCCTGTGCAAGCTCATCGGTTGCTTTGTATCTTGAATAAAGGTATCTGCGGTAAAGTCTGAAGAGATGTGGATCTAGACTCGCTTTGAAAGTGTCTGCAAGAGACATTTATGGCTTGCCTGCCCGTCCTTTCAACTTCAAATCTTCCTATTCGTGGTCTGTGCTAGCTCTTCGTGGCTAACTGCCAAAGGTCTTGCCTCCGGTTATTAAAGTAGTAGCTTCACAGATTTTCCTACCTCTTTGAGCTACAGTGGTCTTTCCTGATCTCAAGAATAAGCACGCTACCTTTAGAGATTTCATTATCTCTTTTTCGATAAAAATATACGTATAGCCTTCGCTCCCTTTAGTCTCATATTCTGAACTCTGCTGTGGACGAAGGTTATATCCCTATTTAGATGCATACCATCTAAGCAGCCGCTACTTTGGTCTTTGGCATAGTAGTCCTCTGGTAGTCATCCTCTAACCTGACGATATCGTTTTCATCAAACCTGCCGTATGCAATCTCAAGTATTATGCACTCGCTCTCAAGCGCGAGTACTCTATGCCTTGCTTGTCTTGGGATCGTGATCGTCTCACCCTCTCCGAGAATAATTATTTTTCCATCAATCTCGACCCTAGCATTGCCCTTAATCACCTTCCAGAATTCAGACCGCTTCTTGTGATACTGCAGACTGAGCCGGGAATTTGCATTGACATAAATCAATTTGACAGTGCAGGACCTGTTTTCGTGGAACTTCTCAAATTTGCCCCACGGCCTGCTTTCAGAATAAATCTTCATGCAAGGAAAAGGAGGAAAATTGATTTAAATATTTCCATTCATTATAAATACAGCATACGAAGGAAAATATCTGTGGTCAAATCAGACGACTGCGTCAAAAACGATCATGGATTGTGCAAGGGAATCATTAAAGAAATAGTCAACTCATTTACTATAACCAAGATGTGTGCATGTCCATGCCACGACAGTATGTACCATCTGATAAGAAACACACTGGCAGTCGTGAACCAGAACCAGAGGAACAACCCATACCAGTTCACTCATGACAACGACAACACTTAGGCCATGTGCCTACCTATTTCCTAAAATTCAAGTACGACAGTTTGACATCAAGATAGTCTTAGAGTGCACATTGAAAGAAAGAAAATTCTCAAGAGCCCTCAATAAACTAGATTAACCTTTCCTATCTATTCACTCAACAAATTTTTGATAAAAAGTTAAATTGAGTTAGTGAACAGTCTGACTGTCTTTGAACCCAAAGGCTACTGTAGAGGTTGCAGCTACACAGTCAAAGCCAGCAGTCCCAAAAGGAAAGGTGAGGTACGATAAAAAAGCCGAGTCGGAGTTCTTTGTCGACAATTCGGCTCTGGCAGGCTTCACCACGGAGCGCATTTTATACATGGCTGTAAGGGAACTTATCGAAAACTCCCTAGACTCTTGCGAGACAGGCCATATCCTGCCCAAGATATCGCTGTCGCTCAAGCTGCTTGACGTGTCAAATGACCTATGGATGATTACATGTCAGGACAATGGTATCGGGATACCGTCGGATAAGGTGCCCATTGCAGTGTGCTCGTTCCTGACATCGGGCAAGTACGTTGAAAAACAGCAGCGCGGCCTGTTCGGTGTGGGCCTCAAAATGATAGCCGCGTTTTCCACTAAGGATACTATTCATCCACTCAAGGTGTGGTCAAAATCGATCGAAGAGAGTTTGGAATATTATTTCGCACTTAGGACAGATATCAGCACAAACAAGCCAATAGTCCTTGCAAAAAAACTAATCAAGAGCGAAGAGAGCGAAATAGAGGCAGACTCGGGCTTTAAAGTCGAGGCTGTGCTCCATGCAAAACTTTCTCCAATTACAAGAAATAATATAAAGAACAAGATTAACGAATACATCAGCCAGACAAGCATTGTAAACCCTTATGCTATTATTGAATATGAAACCGATGAAGGTAAGGTCAGGTTTGAAAGAAGGACAGAAGTCATGCCGCAACCCGCAAAAGAAGTCCTGCCTCATCCCGCAGACATGGATCTCCAGACGCTCAAGAAGGCGATAATGAGTTTTATGAATCAAAAGACGACACTTCAGGGAATCTTGTCGACTTCATTTCAAAAGATGTCCAGTGAAAAGGCAAAAGAGATTATTGGTAAAGCAGGAGTGGAGAATAAACCCGCTGATAAGTATAACGAAAACGAGCTCATCGAAATTGTCAAGGTGTGTAAATACATCAATTTCCAGCAGGCAAACACGGATCACCTGAGCCCAATTGGTGAACAGATCTTGACGACTGGAATGACCTCTGAATATACAATTATCACCACCAAAG
>JBKPNF010000300.1:0-4891 GCA_046732455.1 Thermoproteota archaeon
GTCCACAACTTCGCGCAGATACCTAGCGCGGATTTCTGATTCTTCAAACTTGCGTAAATTTTCGACATTATCGAATCGAAAAATACTTGTGTACTCTGTGGTGCCCGCTGCAGGTTTTTGGACTGTCGCACCTATGTACCCTTCCATTGATTTTGCTTCTTCCAGTAATCGCTTAAGCCAATTTTCATATTGCGATTCATAACCAGATTTGACTCTTCGGGTAACTACCACTGTCACACTATCATTATTGTTGCTACTGCTCATTCCTTTTGTTGCATCCTCTATATTTTGATGTAGGAACAGTCTTTTCCTAGCCTAGAGCCTCGATCACTAATTTTGCCACTTCAGCTCCAGAATGCTGTTGCTGGCCTGTAATGAGGTTTCCGTCCCTTATAGCAAAGGCTTCAAATGCGTTTGCTTTCTTGAAGTCGGCACCAAGCTTTCTAGCTTCATCCTCAATTCTGAAGGGCATCACCTTCTTGCCAACCACCCTATCAGCAAAGTCCTCCTCTTCATTTGTAAATCCTGTCATTTTCCTGCCTTGTATAATGGGCTTGTTATCATTGTTCTTCAGATAGAGAAGCAGGGATGTTCCATGACATAATGCCGCTGAAATTTTGCCTTTATTATAGAATTTTAGGAAAGTATCCTGAAGGCCGGTCTCTGTATTGAATGTAAACATCGGGCCTTGTCCACCCACAACTACTATTGCATCAAAATCATCTTCTGTGAGGTCACTAACTTTCTTTGTGTTCTCGAGAAGTATATTGAATTTTTTATCCTGGAGAAATTGTAAACTTATAACATCTTCTTTTGAATAGCCGCTAGAATCGCTAGGATCGCTGAGGCTGTCAACTTCTACCTTTCCTCCTTTGGGACTGGCAATTGTGACATCATACCCTTTTTCTGTGAACAATCTGTATGCATGCGTCAATTCAGCTGCCCAGAAGCCTACGGACCAACCTGTAGTAGTGGCAATGGTGGGACTTGACACCACCATCAATATTCGTGTTTTTTTGCCTTCCATCTTTCTTTCTTAATTTGATGTTCAAAGAAATCAGTTATAACCTAGATGTCCACATAGCTAACAAGCCTTTAAATTGTAATACATTGTATTACACTTGACCTACTCATGCAAAAAGCCAGAAAAACACGCCTGCGAACATTTAGAGTCGAAGAAGAACTTGATTCTTTACTACAAAAAGATGCAAAATCCAAAGGCATTAGCGTAAACTCACTTTTATCAATTATTCTTACGAAGTATGCAGAATGGGATAGATACATTGAAAAATTCAGCGTAATAACAATGAAGAAAGAAAGCTTCAAAACAATGCTTTCAGCAATTGATGATGATAAAATAACTGACCTTTCTAAGGAGCTAGGTAATAAGGTGCCAAGCCAATTCATATTGTTCTGGTTTAAGAGAAACACACTTGAAAACTATCTGAAATATATCTCTCTTCTTTGCAAGCATGGCGGTTTTGCGCAATTTGAAATCGAACAGGAAGGGAGAGAATATACAATAACGCTGATACATGAACTCGGTGAGAAATGGTCTAATTTCTTAGCTAACTGGATGAACTCTGGAATGAAAAGCAGTATCGGAATAGTCCCTATAATCGATATAATGCAAAATGGTGTGGTTACTAGATTTACGACACATTAGGTTATTCTTTACATGAAGATCATTTCTTGAGAAAGAAGAAATATCCTCTGTAGATTTGCATCAAATCATGTTACTCTCTTGCAGCAAGTTGCAGATCTTGTCCTCGGATTCAAATGAATTTTTATTACGCGCAACGGGCCCGCTATGATATCCATCCTATTATATCACGATCCAAACCAAGATTTGCAAAAGGATGAAGGAAATGCCATAACCCCCCACCCACGTTCACTTGTCAGAGTATAACTTTGTCTAGTAGTCAGAAATCAGCTTTTTTCATTTTGGAACCGCACCGGGGACATGTCCCGCCCTTGAACCTCTGACCACAAGCTATGCATACATAACTGACGCCTCCTCCACCACCGCCAAACATACTACCAAATCCTCCACTGCTAGTACTGCCGCCCATCATTCCCATACGTCGCATCTGCCACCTGCGTATGTAGTAATTCATGGCTAGGAACACTCCAATTATAGTGACAAGAGAGAGTGGAAAAGGCAAAAGGAAGGATAATGTCAGGCTTATGGCAATAGATATTGCTATCCATATCATCTGGGTCTGCAGGAATCTTTTTGTGTCAGAATTCATTATTCATTATACACCCTTCTTCTCCTAAGGGATATCTTGGCATTACATGCGTAAAAATCTTGTGTAACGTTGATGTGATTGATTCTAGTCTCTAGCTAGCTAACCCTTGTGAGAGTCACGTGGCTCATGGTCTTAAAGACCCAGTAGCAAGATTTTAGAGCTATGAGTTGAAAGGATAACAAAATATTAAGTGGGGGTCACATGCTGGAAAAAAATCATTAGCTATGAAAGAAGCAGGAGAATACAACCGTCATCTGTGGCTTCATCTTGTCATCATTAGGCTTTTGATCCCGTTCCATTCAAAATGCAGGCTCAAATCCCGAAGGTGACTCTTCGCAGAAAGCTTTTTAGCTTCTCTTGCATTAACTGAAAGCAGCAAAGAATTCCCTTTTTGAAGTGATATCACTTCACGGCGCGAGGGACCCGCATTAATTATCAATTGAACCTCATAATGTTTTAAGCTGAGGGTCGCATTATAGATTCACAGCAGGAAAAAGAAATGTATTCAATCACTAAAGATTCCTAACTTGTCGTTCCACAAATTGACGCATCCTAACTGGCGCCTCCTTTCGTTGATCTACTTGATTTTGACTCTGTCCTTTATAATGACGAATTGACCTGAGATTATAGAGGAATTGGGCAGCATCACTTCCTTGCTGTCATCGTCAGTGATCAGCGAGCTGAACCTGGGAGTAATTTTACTGACTGTACCCACATATCTGCTGATGCTTGAACTGGCAAGCTCGATATGATCCCCTTCACTGAATGGCAGCTGATCTTTAATCGCCACTGCTTCCTTTATCAATCTCACAGTTCCCTGCACTACAGCGGTGTTTGGAACAAAATATTCTGTTCCTGCATCTGTAATCACCTTAGTATACAGAAGATTTACTTCTTCGATTACGCCACGAATATTGTCATTTACAATGAAAACTGCGTCGCCAATCTTAGACGGAAAGGTGGTCAGCACCAGCCCACCAGACAATATGTTGCCAACTATTGTAGACAGGGCGATGCCTACTACTATTGCAACCACCCCGCCTCCAACAAGTATAGTCTGTGGATCAAAATTCCACAGATACATCAACACTATAATGGCGATGAGTGAGATAAGTATGACAACAAAGGAGGAGATGACTGCCATCAGATGTTGGCTAATCATGGGAATGCTCCTGTGAATAAGACGCCTGATCGTGGTGATAAGCACAAATGAAATTGCAATCGTGGCAACACTTCCGCTTATATGGATATGCAGTTCCGTTATTCCCAAGTGTTGAGCAAGCACTGATTCAAACAGGTAAAGGACTGCCCATGTAAGAATTACCACTATGGTGGTCCTGATGGCCAAGCGGGTCAGCTCCTGCCTTAACGTCTCAGTCTTTGGACCTGCCTCAGATAATTTGGTATTTGTATAAGGCATATGCAAAACTAGACATGATTGGTCTTAATAAACACTGAAACTAGTAGTTGAGATTTCAATCTTGTAGTAGAGAGTGATGTGACAGCATCCAATCTCTATGATCCGCCTTTAAGTTTCTGCAATTTCTGCCTCACTCTATATGAAAAAACCCTTTAGCTAGTCAGATGTCTCGATTAATTCTCAACTCCTTCAAAGAACTGATATTCCAGCATGCAGAAGCCCATTGGGCCCGTCTTTTATATCATTATGGTTGAGAAATGAACCTATTTGCATCACGGCTAGCAGATAACCTTTAAAGCTTGCTTATTCAGTAGAACCCTATACCAATACTACTGATTGCATATTTTGTCATTCTACGAGGATTGTAAAGTTTGGTGTTCGTCATAACGAGTATGGTGATATCCAGAAATACCGTTGTAACCATTGCAGACATTACCATTAACATAGGCTTTGAGAAAATGCATGCTACGCCTCAAGCCATTACATCTGCAATGCAACTGTATTTTACTGGTGAATTTTTCAGAAATGTCCAAAAGTTTCGGAGGTTACAGAGTTTAAACGTTAGCCATATGGCGGTTTACAAGTGGATTACCAAATACGTCAATTTAATGGATAAATACCTAGAGCAAATTAAGCCTAATGTCTCAGGAGTTTGGAGGACCGATGAACTTTATCTTAAGGTCAAGAGTAACACAAAGTATCTGTTTGCGTTAATGGATGACGAAACTAGGTTTTGGATTGCTCAACAAGTATCAGACAAGAAAAACACTAGTGACATTCAGCCTTTGTTTAAGCAGGGCAAGGAAGTTTCAGGCAAGAAGTCCAATGTATTGATAAGTGATGGTGCGCCAAACTTTGTCGCTTACAACAAGGAGTATTTCACGTTAAAGAATCCAAGGACAAAGCACATCAAACACATTCGATTCAAAGGCGATCACAATAATAACAAGATGGAACGTATGAACGGCGAGATTCGTGACCGTGAAAAGGTCATGCGTGGAATAAAGAAAGTTGATACACCAATTCTAACAGGTTACCAGATTTACCATAACTACATGAGACCATACGAAGGGTTTAGACGGAAAAACACCAGCGGAAGCATGCGGTATCAAGATTGAAGGAAATGACAAGTGGAGGACTTTGATTGAAAATGCAGTTCACCAAAAAGCGACTTAAACATCATCATTATTACAATCGTCCAATAAAGGAGGGTAGGGGG
>JBKPNF010000301.1:0-6012 GCA_046732455.1 Thermoproteota archaeon
GATGTTCATTGCACGTTCAGGCGACAGCTTTGAAACAGGATACACGGAAAGTCCAGCCCACATACCAAACTCAAGTGTCTTTTCAATTGTTTCTTCGACGTTATGGTCTACCAGAATTTTGTGCCGATTGTACCGTCTGCCCCGCTCGCTACTTAATATAAGCTCGATTCGTCGCATTCCTTCCGGCTTGTTATTGTGGGGCAGATGGACTGTCATGAGCATGTTTTTTTCTGCTGCGATATCCATCTGCTTTACAAACACCTCCTCTTCGAGATCATTTATGAGATTGTAGCCAAGCTCTCCGACTGCTACTACCCTTTCCCTGTCCAAGTATTTCTTCATGGAGTCCATAGCATCTAAGGCAAGTGGCCGTTCCATGGCCTCCTTTGGGTTTACTGAAATGCAGACAAAGTGCTCGATTCCAAAGTCCCTTGCCCGCTTTGTTTCAAAAGTTATCATATGTTCCCAATAGTCCTCAAAAGTTCCGACTGATGTCCGGGGACTGCCTAGCCAGAAGGATGGCTGGACTATTACCTCTATGCCTGCCTTGGACATTGCTTCATAGTCGTCGGTGGTCCGAGAGTACATATGAATATGGGGTTCAAATAGCCTTGTCATACCTATACCATGACAAGCTGCGTTGTAACTCTTTTTAGGTTGTAGAACAAATTTACAGTATCAATCAAATATGCTGGCTGCCGTTTTTTATGCACCAAACAACATTATTGTACAGCAAGTGCCCATCACTGGCAGACCTGTCACGCTCAAGGTGAGCGCCTGCGCAGTCTGTGGGTATGATGTCCGCGTCTTTAGAAATGGTCATCGAAAAGTGAGCCCGCCTGTAATTTTAGGGCACGAGCTTTGCGGAGAAATACAAAGCGACGTTATGGTAGGAGATGAGACGATTATAAATGCAGGTTCAAGGGTTGCAGTTTGCCCCCTGATCCCTTGTCTTCACTGCCCATATTGTCAGGCCGGTGATTACAACCTTTGCATGAACTTGAAGGAGATAGGCTCTACGTCAGATGGCGGCTTTGCGCAATATGTCACAATACCGGAGCAGTTGATTAGAACAGGAGGTCTAGTTCCAGTGCCGGACAGCCTAACTGACGAAGAAGCTGCCCTTTTGGAGCCTCTTGCCTGCTGCCTAAACAGCTTTTCTCGCATGCTTCCTGTTGCGAAGCAAAGCTCTGTCGTGATCATAGGGGATGGACCCATGGGACTCATTCACCTCCAGCTGTTCAAGAGGTTGTCGAGCTCGAGAGTAGCTGTGGTCGGCAAGGTTCCCTCAAGGATGGAAAAGTCAAGGGCTATGGGTGCGGATGCAGTCTTTGCTTATTCCCATGAAACAGTTGCTGATGTTCTTGATTTTGCGGGAGCTTCTACTTCTGGTGCCGACGCTGTAGTAATTGCGACGAGCAACCCTGTTGCCTTTGAGCTTGCGACAAAGGTCTCTGGCAAGAACTCCAAGATAAATGTCTTTGCTGGCATGCCAAGTGGACAGACTTTTTTGTTGGATGTCAACTGGCTGCACTATAACCAGATCTCGATCACAGGCACCTTTAGCTCTACGCCAAAAATGCTACAGGAGGCCACAAGAATTGTAGCAGGCAAAGCGATTGACCTCTCCGCAATTGTTACACACAGGTATTCTCTTCCAGAAATAGAAAAGGCGATAGATGTCACTGAAAAGTATCAAGGACTGAGGGCCGTGATAAACAAATTCTAGAGTGCTTGCAGCTTGAGGTGTGTGTGTGTATATATATATAAATCAGGAAGGGATTGAAAGGTATCTCTCTAATGCTTCTTTGTCACTGCCATATTCTTCCACCCGTTGGCTGATGCTGTAGGATCTCTTCCGGACCTCCTCTTCTCTTTCTAGCACCTCTTGATTTGTACCTAAGCTTACTACCGCAGCAAAAACAATGAGTCGCGCCTTCATTATGAAAATAGACAGCGCACCTGCTACAATAGTTCATTCCCTTATTATACAGGCTACCGTTATGGCCTCGCACTCCAACTCGCTGACACAAGTTTCTACAAACCAAAGCCCAAGCGCCTCCCTAAAACCAACTAGGTATAAAAGCACTATTCTCTAAGCAAGAGGAAAAGCATCGTTCTAGTAGGTTGGATATCACAATTACCCCCTGTCATTATTGTTATTGTTGACAGAAGCGACATTTGTAAGGGGGATATTTGTTAATTAATTCTAGCTCCAAATGTGATGTTGTAGTAACGCGTCTGCCGTAGAGATAAATCTGCTATTCCTTTTGGAATTCTCGTCAAAACCCTTAATCATAATGACTGATTATTGACTAAACGATGTGATTTTTACTACTGTTAATATCGGTGACTCGCTCCTCGCTGGCTAATACTTTCCGGGTCTTCAAAAAACCATAGACAACTAACATGGAACCACCGTCTTTTTCTTATGATGAAAGGCACTGAGAGATTTGCAAAAGCAATTTTTCTTGTTACAAAAAACCTAACTAAAGATATTCGTGCCATGTTAATAACCTTGGCAAGATATATTGATGACTGCTTTGCAATGCTGTTCTGTTATGATTTGAGATGAAGCTAATCGTCTCATATCATTCACTAAAGCAGCATGTTTGAGTGGGTGGGTGTAAGGAATAGTCAAGACCTCCTCCATCTCTAAGGACAAGACACCCATTGCTTGTACAAATTCTGTATGAACATATTCTGTTGATCTGCTAGAGTAAATTGCCTATGGTTTTTTGGAGGGAGTTGATGTCAAATTTTTATGCACTTCACTTTTTTTGCAGGGCTATGCTAAGAGAACTGGTAGTGGTAATAGTAGTAGTAGAATGGGCCGTAAGGGATTTGAACCCTCGGCCTTTCGATTATCAGTCGAACGCTCCTCCAAGCTGAGCTAACGGCCCGGTCATTTCAAAATTGTCAGCGTTATTTAATTGTGTATGGGGCTGGATGCAACCGGTGTCTAGCAACCCTTTGCGGGACAAAAATGAGCGGTGGCTCTTGCGACGTAAGGTAGACCGTAATTTATGAATTAGTTGATAAATCATTCAATCAATCAGCCAAAGCCACTTTTGATATAGATCAATTAAGAGGATAAACCTGCCCCGGATCTCCTAACACTTCCAAATTGCTCATTTGTGAGATTATTTTTGATTCTGCATACACAGATGCCGAATTGGCTTACAGCATTCAGATATAGAGCAACAACACACCCAAAACGCATATCTGACATATGCAGCATAGAATGATTGTGTTATGTCCAAAGCCGACCTTCACCAGAGGCTGAATAGAGCAGACGAGGTAAGACTCACTGTTAAAGGTAGAAAATCAGGCAGAGATATCCCTAGACTAGTCTGGTTTGTGTATGAAGGCAACACTCTTTATCTGCTTCCAGTTCAGGGCTCTGACACTAACTGGTACAAGAACCTACTAGCCGATTCAACCTTGAAGATTTCTGTAAACGGCGGAGGAGAAGAAGAAGTACCTGCTGCAAGAGGTAAACCAATAACAGACAGTAATATGGTTGACGATATCGTAAGAAAATTCAAGTCTAAATATGGTGAAGGAGATGTGAAAAAGTATTACACGAAATTTGATGTAGCCGTTGAAGTCCCATTCTGACAAACTCTCGTAAGGCATATTCTAACATATATTATGGTTACAATGTAGTCGCCAGATCCCTTGCCTTACAGCATCTGCCGTGTGGGGCGGTACAGGATCTCGTTCACATCGACCTCCTCAGGCTGGCTGATGGCGAAGACGACTGACCGAGCGAATGAATCTGGAGGAATCGCGATCTCATACGACTTGTGGACTTTCTCGGCGATATCCGGTTCAGTCGTTGTGTTCGGCAGTTCTGTAGCTACCGCACCCGGCGAGATCACCGTTGTGCGTATGTTATAGGGCTTTACTTCCTGGCGCAGCCCTTCGGATAGGGCCCGCACAGCATGCTTTGTCGCTGCATAGACTGCAAAGCCAGGCCCGACCTTGTGGCCGGCCACAGAGGAGACATTGATGATATGTCCGGCTTTCTGCTGTTTCATATACGGTAGCGCCGCTGCAATGCCATACAGCACCCCCTTGATATTCACGTCAATCAGCTGGTTCCATTCATCTATCTTGAGGCGCTCAAGTGGCGACTGCGGCATCAGCCCAGCATTGTTGATCATGACGTCGATACGTCCATACGTCTGCACGGTAGCGTCGACCAATCTCTTCACTTGGTCTGGGTAGATGACGTCTGTAGTTATGGCGAGTGCGTTGCCGCCGCCGTTGCCGTTTAACTCGTCTGCTAACGACAGGAGGCGATCAACTCGCCTTGCACCCAGTACAACGTTTGCACCTTGTGTAGAGAGAAGACGGGCCGTTGCCTCTCCCAGTCCGCTGCTTGCGCCTGTGATGACGACGACTTTTCCTTCGATATTATTATTATTGTTCATTATAATCTTGACTTGTGCATGCAGCTATGGCGGCATGGTACTGTTCGTCGCTGACCTTTTCCATCCACTCGACGGTCTTTCCGCCGCGCTGTTCCTGAATGGCGATGTGCGTCATGGCCGTGGTTGCCGTGGCGCCGTGCCAATGCTTCTCATCCGGCGGGAACCAGACCACATCACCCGGACGGATTTCCTCGGCTGGGCCTCCCCACCTCTGTGCTAGACCGCAGCCAACCGTGCCGATCAGAGTCTGGCCCAGCGGATGTGTATGCCATGCTGTCCTAGCGCTGGGCTCAAATGTGACACTGGCACCGACCGCCCGTGCTGGGTCGTGCGCCTGAAACAGGGGGTCAATACGGACAGCGCCGGTAAAATACTCAGTCGTTCCTTTGGTGGAAGGCTGTGAGCCACTTCTTTTGATGTCCATATGGATTCCTTCACTCGTCTGCTGAAGGGGGGTGGGGCGTCGGAACTTCTCTGACTTCCCACTTGCCACCTATTCTTTGAACTACAACAACTACAGCTTTCACATCACCGGTTGCATGTAAACTATTAAGAAAGCTTTTAGGAGGATTAATCTGTAGATGCCGTTAGTTCAGGTAATCCTATGATTCATTCGAATAAAATTCTCATAATCATGTCTTGTAATGATATTTAATTATGTATCAACACCGGTACACTTTTAACCCGAATAGTTTACAATAAATTAGATCTAAAATAGGCAAGAAGAAGGTACTTTCTGAATCAGAACTGAAGGAAATGGTTATGCCCCAAGAGGGAGAGTTGTTGGGTCGGGTGATCAAGTTAGTCGGTGGTGATAACATCATAGTAAAATGCACTGATGGCAAGGTAAGAACATGCAGAATCCGCGGTAAGATAAAACGCAGAATGTGGATAAGGGACGCCGACTTGGTGTTGGTTGCACCTTGGGACTTCCAATCTGATAGAGCGGACATCATATGGCGCTATATTTCCGCTCATGCAGAAAAGATGAAAGCTGATGGCTTGCTACAAGGTCTTGACTGATTTTAACCATAACCTAAATAGCCATATATAGAAGCGCAGACAACTCATTGTAGTTGCCGTTTGGTAAGGATAGCAAAGAGGCTTGTCCGTTACAACATGTTAGAAGAGGACTCTAGATACAGCAGTCGACGAATGCAGTATTCTTGTGAAAAGTGCGCCAAAAAGTTTGGCGCATGGAAGCACCTGCGACAGCACAAGGTTGAAGACCATTCTTATTGAACACTTAAATTATCAAGATCTTGGCTAGTTTATTGTGGGCCGGTAGTTTAGTCCGGTAGAATACCTGCCTTGCATACCGATTAGGGTAGAGGATACGTAGGTGGTCGTGGGTTCAAATCCCACCCGGTCCATTTTTATCAATCAAGGTAATTAAGGCATCAAATTTGGCTTGTTTTTTTAGAACGTTGTCCTACAAAAACGTGTAGCAATGCCAATGCCGTATCCTGCCGTCTGTCTACACTTTTTATACAAACAATCCCCTCTGTCGATCATATTCAGTTTCGCTGGACTATAACTTAGTTATTCTTGAGGTCAGACAGGATTTGTGGAT
>JBKPNF010000302.1:0-2811 GCA_046732455.1 Thermoproteota archaeon
AGCGATTATTAAGAAAGAAAAATGTGGACGCCGTAGTCACGCTTGGTGCGGTGATAAAGGGTGACACCCGGCATGACGACATCGTAGCTGAAAACGCGGCGCGGCTGATAGCTGATCTATCGCTAAGGTATGGCAAGCCTGTGACACTTGGCGTAGCGGGGCCTGGAATGACGATCGAGCAAGCAAGGGCGCGAGCAAAGCTTGTACCGGCTAGAGCAGTCAACGCGGCCGTAAACATGGTTTTTCGGTTGAGAAAGCTACAAAAGGCAGTCGGCGGAGGGATTGTGATAATAAATGATACAGCTGACAATAATTAGGATCGAAGGATACGGGCAATGGACCCTCACTCTTGGAAGTGACAGGGAAGCACAGCTTCAGATGCTGCAAGCAAGGATCTATCATGATGTACAGAGGCTATTCTCAGAAAGAGATAGCATTGTTTTCTTCAACAGATTCGATGAATACTTTGCAATAACAAATGGCCTTGATACTGATGATCATCGACATATACAGCATGAGCTTACAAAGCTGTACGACAACATGTTAATGTCGATGACAATAGGCGTCGGCAAGACTGCATTTGAAGCAAACCTGAATGCTTACCACACAAGAAAAGAGGGCAGGATGCTTGATAGCAACGCTAGAATATCTGGTAGTTTGCAGCATCAGGCAGACGTAGCACAAATAATGCATATTGATATTGATAGTTCGACAAAGGTTGGCAATTGGCTGTCGCCTTATGAACTGACAGCACTAGTCATGAAGATCTACAGTACGCTTTCAGAAGAGTTCCTCAAGCACAGTTCACTTGCGTTCTTTCTTGGCGGTGACAATGTTATGGTAATTTCTAACGGCATGACAAAAGAGCAGGCAGACGAAGTGCTAAAGAAGGTTACGGCCGTCAATGATATT
Source organism: Thermoproteota archaeon (assembly GCA_046732455.1). Lineage (GTDB taxonomy): Archaea > Thermoproteota > Nitrososphaeria > Nitrososphaerales > Nitrososphaeraceae > Nitrososphaera. The sequence goes on from JBKPNF010000302.1 coordinate 913, forward strand.
AAACTCAACTGCGGTATAGGGATCGGCAAGACAGGTAGAAGAGCAGCAGAAGCCGCGACAAAGGCCCTTGACACAATCAGAGATTTACGCGAGGAAGGAAAGATCCAAACAATATATGAAATACAATGTCTCTAGCAATAACCAACGCCAGCCTTCTTTTGGGCAGAGAGCTTGAATATATTGAGCAGGGCTACATTGAGATTGAAAATGGCAGAATAGCTAGGACCGCTGCTGGTATTTACAAGGGTTCTGGTAAGAATCTGGCCGCAAACGGATTCATAGTCATACCTGGGTTTATCAACGCACATACACACATTGCCGATTCAATAGGAAAAGATATTGCCGCCGGTCAGCAGCTTGATGCACGAGTGCATCCTGTGTTTGGTGCTAAGAAGAAGATTCTGGAAAAAAGTCTGCCAGAGCATCTAAAGACATTCATCAGGAACTCTGCAGCTTTAATGATGAAGAAGGGGATAGTTGCATTTGCAGACTTTCGCGAGGATGGATTGGAGGGGATAAGGCTCCTAAGAGAAGCAGTTGAGGGTTTACCAATAAAATGCGTAACGCTTGGCAGGATAAATTATTACAGTAGTCCAACAGATACAGGTTGCCTGCCACCTGAAAAAGGAGAGCAGACTAAACAGGTACTTGAGCATGCGGATGGACTTGGACTAAGCGGCGCAAATGAAAACACTGATGCTGCTCTTGCACAGTACAGGCAGTTTGCAGGAAAAAAATTGCTAGCAATACATGCCGCTGAGTCAAAAGAGACAGTCAACTTTTCCAAGATGCACACCGGCAGAAGCGAAGTAGATCGGATAGTGCAACATCTGAAACCTGACTTTGTTGTACATATGACAAATGTGACAGAAAATGAAATGTCGCTTGTGGCAAAAAGTGGGATAGGCGTCGTAATTTGCCCTAGGGCAAATGGTGTGCTTGGCGCAGGCATCCCAAAGGTTGCCCAAATGCTCAGGCAACGTTGCCTTGTAGCCCTCGGAACTGACAACGTCATGCTAAATTCTCCAGATATTCTGAGAGAACTGGATTATGCTTGGAAGGCATCGAGGGCGAGTGAAGGTGAGATGTTAAGAGCACAAGAGCTCTTGAAGATGGTAACTATAAACGCGTCGCAAATTTTAAGACTCAACACCGGCTGTATAGAGGCTGGCCGCGCAGCCGATCTGGTATTCATTGACAAGAAACATGCTGACCTTTATCCCATGCATGACCCATATGCAGCAGTAGTCCACAGACTGAGCCAAAGCTCTATCAGCGCGGTCATGATCGACGGGCGATTTGTAGATTGAAGGTAATACTCAATAGTGCAATGACAGTTGATGGTAAGATCTCCACATCAAATGGAGATTCAAAAATTTCTTCAAGAGAAGATCTTATGAGGGTTCACAAGCTGCGTGCTTCTGTCGATGCAATAGTAGTAGGAATCTCTACAATTCTGGCAGACGACCCCAGGCTCACAGTAAGACTAGTGAAGGGTAAGAACCCTGTCCGCGTGGCAGTAGACAGCAGAGGCAGAATCCCCCTTGACTCTCAAATAATGCTCACTGCGTCCAGGATTAGGACTATTGTAGCAGTGACGGATCAGGCGCCAGAGGAAAAGATAGTGAAATTAAGAGAGATGGGGGCGCAAGTGCTGGTTATAAGCGAAGGGAAAAAGGGACAAAGTGCGGCTGTGCCCCATGGCGTCAACCTTAAACTGCTATTTCGCAAGCTAGAAAAAATGGGGATGAAAAAAATACTGGTAGAGGGTGGAGGCGAGCTTAACTGGTCTCTTTTGCACCTTTGGCTTGTAGACGAGATGACAATAACAATTGCCCCGAAAATAGCAGGCGGCAGACTGGCGACGACGCTTGTCGAGGGAGATGGATTCGATGAAAT
>JBKPNF010000303.1:0-4745 GCA_046732455.1 Thermoproteota archaeon
CATACAAACTTGACAACAGTAGATTTGCCCGATCCGCTTCTACCGTATACAGATACAAACGGTACTACCAGTCCCTGTTTGTATCCTAGCAAGAACCGAATAAGCTCTTTGGCCTGTGTCTCTCTTCCGATTATTTTAGAAGGAAGCGTTAAATTATCTAGGAAAGTCTTGTTTGCAAAAGCAATATTTTCCTTCTCGACTTCGGCGAAAATCCGCTTAAGAACTTCCTTGTCCACTAACTTTCCACTAGAAACACATGTATATAAATATAAAGTTTTCAGGTTAGCTCTCTTTTTAAATCATTTCAAGAGGTTTATCGGAGCGGGGCAGAGGAAAATTGCTATCGATAGCTGCAATATCTTCATCGGTGAGCTCCCAGTTTCCTACTGCATCACTGATCTCCCTTAAGTGGTCTGCGTTGCCTGTCTTTGGAATTGTAAAGAGACTTGGATGACGGGTAAGAAAATTCAGTGCTACTTGGCGCACAGTACGGCTCTGCTTCTTGGCAATTTCAGCTAGCACCTTTCCGCCTCTACTCTGGGCGGATGGAAAATTTCCATGACCAAATGGTGAGTATCCTACTATCGCGATCCCATTTTCGGCGCAGTAAGGTAGCAAGTCTCGCTCAATGCCACGATATGCAAGATGATAGAGCACCTGATTGCAAGCGATTCTGTGCTTCGTTAGCGCATGTTGTGCTTCCCGTAGTTGATCCAGACCAAAATTGCTAACTCCAATAAACTTTATCATACCTTCATCTACGAGCTTTTCCATGGCGCGCATGGTTTCCTTTACAGGATACTGGCTGCTTGGCCAATGGATCAAGTACAGGTCAATGAAGTCAGTCTTAAGCCTTTTCAGGCTGCGTTCACATGCTTTCAAAGTTCGCTCATAGGAAGCATTAGAGGGAAGAACCTTGCTGACCAGAAAAACTTGATCTCGTCTCCCAGCGACAGCTTCAGCTACCAATTCCTCTACCCGACCATTGCCATACATTTCTGCAGTGTCAATATGATTCATCCCTAAATCCAATCCTAGCCGCAATGCTTCTATGGCCCGTCGCTCGGCATCACTACTCCTGCCTTCTATCATCCAGGTGCCCATCCCAATGAGGGGCACCTCCAAACCGGTCCATCCAAACTTACGCCTAAGCAATCTAATCCATGTCTCTTTAATTCTGTACGGTATATTAGTGGTGACTGATACAGGTCTTCTTAGTAAACCCTAGGCGCAAAAACGATTTCAGTCTTAGAAGAATGAATACACCTTCTAGTTACCGTTAACAACACTTAATCCCCAATCCTTTCTGCCGACCATCTCTATATCCTGATTGCATCTGACCGGCTATCATGGGGTATGTGCATCGAGTTCAAACTCAACTTGACTTCCCTGTACAACATCATGCTTTTCCGCAAAGCCGCCTACGGTCTCTAGCACATAAAGCGAATCCTCACCAGGGTTGTACGTTGGACATAAGAACTCCAAGTTACAGGGTTGCAAACTATGCTCTATATGGACCACGGTCTTGTTACTATTTATCCATATTATATCAATTGGAAATTTCATGTTTTTCATCCAAAATGTGTGCTCGCCTTCGTTATCAAACACAAATAACATTGCTTCATTTTCAGCAAGACCATCTTTAACAGACAATCCTTTTGTCCTTTGTTCATTGTTTGCCGAGATATCAGTGCGAAGTACCAAGCCGTTTACCGTGACGTTTACCTGCTGATAGCCATTGCTGCTAGAAGTCGCCTCCTTACCTATGATGGGCCGTTGCTCTCCATCTTCTGTCCCAGCAAGCATGTTGATAATAATGGCAGGATAAATATACAGGAGGGCAGCAGCAACAAGTCCGATAGCCATCCCAACCGCAATAATAACAATTAATGCAGTCATATGGAGAGATTCTATTACTAGTAGAGTCGTGAGAGTTATTTATCTCATACAAGTGGTTTTGACAGCCAAAGGTGCATCAGCTGCATGCTCTTGCCTTGTTGTTGTTGTTGTTGCATTATGCGGGGCTCATTGCCGCTACACTTAAAGTACGATGCCAATACAAGCGCCCAGGGCAGGATCTGCTTGCTGTCTACGTCTGACTGGAGGCTCACTATGTTATTGTTTCTATCATGCTTCAATCCACCCAGACAGCTTATTTTGAGCGCAGAATCAACCAGATCCATTATTTCGTTTGCGCTCATGCCCGATATCTTTAGCCCATATTTTTCATCAATTATTTCGACAAGCTCGGCTGACATGTCTATCCGGCTAATTGCATATTCCAGCATCTGTGTTGCCAGACCGTTCTCTACTATCTTTATTAGCTCCACTGCCTTTGCCGCCACCTCTGGCCGCATATCAAGCAGGTATTTCATCTCTCTTGCGCTTCCCCATGTCTCCTCGAAGTTCTTTGCCTGCAGCATGCTAAATGAGTCCATTGAGGCAAAAACCGCGGCCTTTCCATTACTGCTGTCGATCGAGACCAAGTGGGTTGAGTCAATTATTATCAGGTTGGACACTATTTCAGATGTACGGAGTTCAATACCGTCCGGCAATTGAAAGATATTTTCGTTGCCGATACATTGAGATCCCAGAATCATACGCAGTCGGACGCCCGCAGTAAGAGCCCTTAGAACAGATGGTTTGCACTGCGAGACCAACCTTAACCCCCAGGGGTCAAGAGTTGCTGTAACCGATGAACGCGAGTCTGCTATTAGGCTACTTATCTTTTCAAGCGTTGAATTTGCATCCAGTATGAAATACCTTCTCTCCTCGGAGCCCTTAGGCCGCTGACTTTCGTCGTTTATCTTTTGCAATGAATCAACTATTTTTCTCATGTTCCTTACTCTACGATCATGGGAACTGACCATCTCAGCAAAAGCCTCCTCGGGTGGGATAGCACTGCATATAAGTGGTTTTTGCTTCGAGATGACTGCAAGCTTCTTCTTCTCTAGCTTTTTAATCGTTTGATAAACTTTGGTTCGGGGCAGATTGGCATAATAAGCTATCTCGCTTACTGCAAGCGAGCCTTTCCCTATCATGGTAAAGTAAGCCCGAGCTTCATATTTTGACAGGCCAAATTCTTCAAGGCTGCCTGGAAGATCACTAATAACGTCAGTCATCATATCCTTAACAAATGAAAACTAAAGGTAAAGCGATGGGTCAAATAGATTATGTCAAAGTTCAAAAAAATGCTAAGCTGTTACTATGGGCTCTTGTTACCGTAGTTACAAAATGTTACGATACATAGTATGTATTATTTTAAATATCATAAGCCTAGTCAACATGAATTCAAGGTGGGTAAAATCTGAATCGATAGTTGATAGCAACGAGAGCAATAGTAATAAAAATAATAATGTTCAAACGGCTTCCCTGCCCAAGCCTGGAGGGCCACTAAAGCCGCGACTGGATGCGGTGGTAAAAAAAATACAGGTACAGATCGATCGGCTGAAGGAACTTCACAACATACACAGGCTAAAAGACAATGAGGTTTTCAGTAAGTTGATGGTTTCTATGAAACAGAATAATGCGCAACATTGTACTATACTATCTTCAGAGCTCACAAGGGCAAGACAACTCTCAAGGGTCCTGCTACTGTCATGCGTTGCTCTGGAAAGGGTCTTACCAAAGCTGTCATCAGCTTCTGATTTTGGCAACCTAGTAATTGTGCTGAGTCCTGCGATGGCTGTGGTAAAAAATCTGAGATCGTCTGTTTCGCCCTACGTGCAAGAGATGGAGGGAGAGTTTGGCGTGATCTCTGAGCTTTTGAGTGGTATACTTGTGGATGCTGGGCAAGTAGGCGGCTTTACTATTAATTTTGAGACCGCTAATGAAGAAGCCGCACGCTTCATAGAGGAGGTATCACAGGTAGTAGACCATAAGATGAATGAAGAGTTCTCCAAAATGCCTGAGATGCCAGTAATACCAGTGAGATTCTCCTAGAGCCTGGGGTAACCTTTGCCTGATAGACAAGCTACGGTAGGCAAACTACACAACAATTTTTGACAGCGTGCTTTTTCGTTGTTTTTTCCAAACTCTTATGGCATAGGTTTGCTATTAACCAATAAGAACAAGAAAACATTGATAAACGCGAGACCCATCTCTGCACTCGCCATTCTCCAACAAAATACCCGTCAGATGAACATTCTCCGTTCAAGCCTCGAATCACGCATGAACTTTATTGACAGTTACAAGGAAAACGCCGAGGATTACCAGGAGCTGGCTTGGGTACTGGAGTTGGTGAAAAAAGGTGAGCTCGTCCTGAATGCCATCTCAGATAGGAAAGAGTTGTGCCAATACCTTGAGGAATTTATAACAATCATTCAAAACGCGGTATTGTCTATGGGCGAGGTCAGGAACGACATTGACGATTCGATGGCAGTAGCCTGGGCCTTGCTTTCACAGTTGCACGACGCAATATCCAAGGTGCCAACAGTAGCTTTGCTAGATTCTAGGCACGAGATGGAACCGTCACTCCTTGCCGAGCTGTCTACCATGCTAGCTGAAGGTAAAGCAGGCAATCCAGAAGAGTCAAACGTTACATCGGTATTGGAGAAGAAAAAAGAAGGGGTAGAGCAAGCTAAAGGCGTGGTGGCATAGGTGCAAATTATTTTGTTAGCTAGGCAACATAGATTTACACATAAGTAATTCAAAGCAAGAACCCAATCTGGCTTGAACTGTATTGAGTCTCGCACCACAGGAATTAGAAAATAGCGCTAGCAAGTATGCAGCTGAGGCAATCAGGC
>JBKPNF010000304.1:0-11077 GCA_046732455.1 Thermoproteota archaeon
TCTTGATCTCCGTGCACAGGAGAATATTTCGTGTCTGTTCTTTCGCTTAGGTATGCATAAGTTATTTCGTCTGGCTCAATAATACCATTCTTTGCTCCTGCTTCAGTAGTCATATTGGTAAGCGTAAGGCGCTCTTCCATCGGCAGGTCTTTCATTATTCTGCCTGCAAACTGCATCGCCTTGTAGTTGGCACCATCCGTCCCAATATCGCCAATTATCTTTAATATAATGTCCTTTGCCATAATATGGTCCGGCTTGATGCCATCAATCTTGAAGAGCATCGTCTCTGGTACCTTAAACCAGATCTCGCCGTTCATAAGTACATATGCTATATCGGTGTGTCCTAAGCCTGCAGCAAATGCACCTATGGCGCCCGTGGTGTTTGTATGCGAATCCCCTCCAACATAGACTTCTCCAGGAAGGACCAAAGCCTCTTCATGTGAAAGTGTATGGCAGATCCCATACTGGCCAAGACCGTATTTGAAATGTTTGTTGATGCCATACTGTCTGGTAAAATTGGAAAGATTGGTGATGTTCTCTGCGGAGATTCTGTCAGCCGAAGGGACAAAATGGTCCTCTGTGACCCATACTCTGTCGGGATCCCAGATTCGATTGAGCTTCAATCCTCTCTTCTTTTCCCATTCGCTAAACACCTTAATGACACCCGGTCCTGAAACATCATGTAACATGACCTTGTCCACCTTGGCAAACATAACGTCACCAGGTGACAACTTTTGCTTGCCTGAGGCGCGCGCAAGTATCTTTTCCGTAATTGTCATTCCCACCAAAACAATTCACGCAGTGTATGTGTCAGTTGTTGACTACATGACGGATTAAAACCTTTGGAGCCTGAACACAAAGCACAAAAGAGAGAGCTCCCCTACTGAAATATACTGCTTGGTCGAGGTTTCGCCAATATCTATCAAGACTCAGAGAGGTACGTTTGATTTGTTTGAGAGCCTACAAGTATTTGACTATAAGAACAACGACATTGTAGTCATCTCAAGTAAGTTTGTGTCAATGAGCGAAGGCTCCATGGTCAAACTCAACAAAGTTAAGGCCGGGAAAAAGGCAAAAGATCTGGCGGCAACATGTCACATGGACGCCAAGCTTGCTGAGCTCGTGCTTAGAGAGTCTAACTATGTCATGGGCAGAGGAGTGCCAGGCTTTTTGCTTGCAATTCGCGATGGCATGATAGCTCCTAACGCCGGCATTGACAAATCAAATGTTCCAAGAGGCTATGCGATACTCTATCCCCGTAATCCTTTTGAGACTGCAGAAAAGTTGAAGCTCAAATTTCTTGCCGAGCTTGGAATAAGAGTGGGCATTGTAATAGCGGACAGCAGGTTAATGCCAACTCGTATAGGCACAACAGGGGTTGCAATAGCGAGTGCAGGCTTTGAGCCCGTCCAGGACCAAAGAGGCCGGCGAGACTTATTTGGCAATGTTCTAAGAGTTACATTTAAGGCAATTGCAGATGGTCTTGCGACGATGGGTGTGGCAGTGATGGGCGAGAGTGACGAATCTACGCCGGCTGCCGTAGTGAGGGGGGCAAATGTGGTCTGGTCAAATAACAAGTTCTCATGGAAAGATATGACTGTTGAACCGTTTGAAGACATATACCTGCGAGGAGAATTCCGGGTTATTGGTAGCAGAGGATTGCTATTTAACAGACCTGCATAGAGTTTTAATATGTCCTAATTTCTACACTTAATTACATAACCTAAATGTCCGAATTTATTACAGGTTATCCAAGGACAATTAGTGTAATCAAGGGCTTGAAGGACTTTATTCACAAAGAAGAGATCGAGCTTAATCAACTAAGCCTCATGGTTAAGATAAAGAGGGACGAAATCATCACTGCGTTGACCTCTGAAGGTTTTAAGCGTGTCAAGCTGGAAAATAGAAAGCCGACTCAGATAGGTCATGGCTTCTCAAAAAAACTGGTCTCACCTTGGGAAATACATGTAAGGTTGCTTCAAATGCAGCAGGGTCTTATCGCAATACAGGCAGAAGTTGAAATTTCTCGCAGGTATATACAACACATTCGATCGGTAAGGGCCCCGGTCATTTATGAAATAGAGTCGATCCTAAAGAAGCACAAAATTGAATACCAGATCTGGCATGCAAAGATGCGTCAGTACATTACGAGTGTCATTGACAACCACCAGATAACCCTTAGCGCTCCAAGGCTTCCACCAATCCCATGGCGGCCTATGGCTGGCTCTGTAGTCACACTATCGCTCGTCTACTTGGCAAAGTTTCTCGGGATACTCCAGTAAAGACTTTATTATTTCTGCAGGCTAAATCGGTTCAAATGCCAGGTACGGCCACATTCTACCATTATGGCATTTCGCCTTGGGAAATTGAAGTCATCTATGATACTCTAAATCGGTCTTTTGAAGTTGAAGAAAAGCAGCTCCAACCAGACGATCCACAGTACGTCAGCATGGTTGAAATCGGATTTCCTCTACCTTACAGCGAGATATTCTTCCAACAGGAATTCACCATGGATAACTGGTTCAAGATAAAAGGCGTGATGAAAGATGTAAAAAAAAGGCGGGGTAGGAAGGGCATCAAAGCATTCATTAGATTTGCAGGCTTTGGAAATAATAAAGAAATTGGTATTGTTTTTCCGCTGCAAAGCAAAGGCGACAGGCAATTTGAAATGGGTATTGAAAAGATAGAATATCTGGTAGATGTTATTCCTGCTCAATTGCAATTGATACCGCCCGACACGGAAGAGATATGGTACTTGTACGATGAGGCCAGCTACAAATGGAGTCCCTCTGTTGCTAAGACGAGCAGCCTCAACTATCTTTTTAAGAACAACGAATGGAAAACAAAGTAAAAATAACGATAAAATAATGATATATAATTATTATTTCATATATGCTACTTTGTTCCTCTCATTCTCTCATTTGAGCTGATTTATAATAGGTGAGTCACGGATCGCCTTGCTGAGCTCTTTGTATTTTTTGTCGATAAACGTAAGTGACTCGGATAGCCTTTTTGACTTGCCCATCTTAAACCTTATCAGCTCACGGTGGCGCCAAAAATGCTTTCCTTCTGAAACTGAAAGGGTGGTAAAATAATCTAGCCCTTTGAGGCTATCTGGCAGCTTGACATTGAATGGCAGCAAGTATTCTATTGTGAACCATTCATCGCCATCGGGGTAGTCGATGCCAGTCGAAATGTCGAAGTATAGGTGCAAAATGTCATCTCCTGTCAGGCCATAGTCTAGAATCAATGGGTGTTTTATGGTTGACTTGCGATAGTCCATATTTAGCAGCTCAGGTTCAAAGTAAGCGCTGATTATGGCTCGACGAAAGATTTCGTTTACCTCTTTAAGGTTCAAAGATACTTTATAGCGACTCATGGATATTATATAATCTTTGTAAGAGAGGTTCAATTTTTTTTGCAAGACTGATTTTTCTCCAGATGGGCAGGGGATCGGTCGAAGAGTATAAACCGCTGTTATATGCATATATAGAGATATGCTATTAGCTTCTATTCTAAGACACAGTGCAAGGGATGTTCAATGACCCTCGCCGCAATACGATCTCATTTGGGATATCTAGCTGTAGAGAACGAGTACTCTCCAGGAGAATCCATAGAATAGAATGTTCATACAACGATATCTGCCATATGGCGTCGCAAAGGTTACCTATATTATATGCAGTCGGATACAAAATTCTCTTGCTGCCTAAGGATGATATAACAGGGTGAGGATGGTGGTGCTACCATGAGAAAAAGTGGTCTAGTAATAGCTGCTGCTATTATTGTAGTAATAGCCATCACAGGTGGACTATATGCCTCCGGAAGGGGCAATAGTAATCAGATAATAGGCGTTGGAGGAAAAAACCCACACATGGTAGGGGTAGCCATCAAATCTGATGGCGGTTGGTCAGCTGATATAAAGGATAGCGAGTCTAGCTCACATTCGTTAGATGGCTTTGGCGACAGGACAATACAATTAACATGTAGTAGTGACGGTAAATACTCGCTAACTGTACAAAGGTCGGACGGGAGATCTGGTACATTGAATGTAGAGGTAGTAAAGAATGGAATTGGTAGTTCTCAGAGGTCTACTACAACATCAGCTAATGGAATAATTTCGCTATCCGGGACTTGCTAGTGGATTGAAGCATCAAATTCCCGGGTCGGTACTTCTTTTAGAGAACGGGGAGGAATATAACAACCTATCCGATCTCTCCATCGGCAGGAAGGTCTCTACCACTTTTAGTCTTTCATGGCCGGCTAGGACAAAATTAAAGTCTCAACTAAAGAGATTCTACTCTACCCCTAAGAGCTAAATAGTTGCAATACATTCATTCAGGTTGTTGCCTCGTGTAGCTAGAGATCTAGAAAATTGCTAATTTCTCAGTGGAAGTGTGAATCTAAAGGTAGCTCCCTTTCCCTCTATGTTATTCTCAGCCCATATCCTACCTCCATGAGCTTCTATTATGCCCTTTGATAAAAATAATCCCAATCCCGTACCCTTGTCACTTTTTGACGCAAATTTGGTGAATAATCTTGGCAGAATCTCCCTGTCAATCCCGTTACCTGTGTCGTTGATAGTCACCATAGCTTCGTTTTTGGCCTCGTTTTTTTCGACAGTTACTGTAATTGTGCCTCCTGAATCGGTGAATTTGATTGCGTTGCCTATCAGGTTTGTTAGCACCTCAAATAATCTAAACTTATCCACTTTAACGAATAGTGGAGCGCTTCCCCTTTGGTCAAAGATAATTTCCAACTCCTTTCCCTTTGGGACGGCGGTTTTTTCATCGTTAACAACAATCCTTATATTTTCGTTAAGGTCAATCAGCTTTTCATTTAACTTCAGAGTATTACTTTCAATTCTAGATACATCTAAAATATCCGAGGTGAGCCGCTCTAACCTTTTGACATTGCGCGCTATCATCTCGATCTCTTCTTTTGTCACTGCGATTTCTTTCTTGTTCTTCTTACCGGCTTCTTCTTGTTGTCCTTCTTCTTCTTCAAACTGAGACATGAGAATATCTATCATACCGAGCAATGGTTGCACTGGAGTACGTATTTCATGAGCTGCCATGTTGATAAACTCCTTCTCCATCTTCTCCTGAAGTTCCAGACGCTTGTATAGTTCAGCATGGTTCCAAAGTGAATTGAAAAACGAGCGCAACATATTAGTACTTCGCTTGCTATTCGAGTACAGAGCGATACCGATTGCTTCTGAAAACGTATCTGAAGTAGGATTTACTAATTCTGCACTGATAAAGCGGGAAGAATCAATTATCATAATACCAGATTCACTTTCATTTCCTTTGACAAATTTTATCCGGGATTCTACTCTTAATCTTTCAACGATTTCAGAACTAGTGTCGGTAGCTGGATAGATGACTCTGACATTAACTCCCTGTAGCGATGCTTTCTGCAAGGCATCTAGTACTCCCAGTTTTTTCATTCTTACAAGTGCTTTGTCGTTTGGTAAAAGGAACAGGACTTCTTCTTTTGCTAATTCTGATAATGACAGCAAAAGTTCGGCAGCCTTGTTTTTGTCATTTATGATTTCAAAAGAGTCTGGTTCAACTCCTTTCTCTATTTCTAGTATCCTATCAGAAGCGTTAACACCTTGTGACCACAGTTTCTCAAATAGAGAATTAAATTGCTTAATATAAGGCAGTTCATTGCTGACAAGAACATTTGGAGCCACGGAGCCAGCTGTCATACTATACACTGTGAAATTGAATTCCTTATCGGTAACGCTAAAGTTCAACGGAGTGTATATTAGATGCTTAATCTCCATACCTAATGCCAAAAATCTCTGGACTACATCCACATCTTCTTGGTTTATTGTGCCAATCCATCTCACACCTTTATGCTCGCCATTTTGCGATTTTTCTAAAATTTTCTTTATTGAATCTGAGGCAACAGCCTCAATCATTTTCAAGCCCCCCAAGTCGGAGCAAACAGATAGGTGGTTAGAAGTTTCTATAACATGCCTTGCCCTTGAAATGACATCCTCTGGAGAGTCAATTATCTTCGTAATATGCGGTTCTACGCTTTCTTCTATCTCCCTTATTCTTAGGTCGGCACGGACAGCCTTTATCCATAGGTTTTCAAAAAAATAACGCTGTTGCTCCAAAATAGGTTTGGCATTGCTATAAATTGCCTGCGTAATTGGCTTTGCTCCTTCAAGTGTTGCTGTGGCGACATATTCTGTTTCGCTAACTGCCATATTTCCTTTGACAGTATCCATATGTCTAACCTCTGCATAATTCATCAATTCCTTCACATATTGCAGATTCTGCGAAGTTATTTCGGTAATGAACCTGATTCTTACGCCTCTTCTCTTAAAGTCCCTGTATCCCCTTTTTATGGGCGCAACACCCATCGAAAAAGCTGCAGAGTTTTGATCGGCGCAAACCAATGCCTCCTTTTGTACATTGGACATTGTCTGCAAAAGTATTTTCATTGCACTTTCTTCGCCATGAAATACTTCTATTTTCTCATTAGTAGCACCTGAAGTAAGCTTCAAGGAACAAAGTCGCTTGCGCAATGGGGCTATAAAACCCATGTAAGGAATGTTATATAACTTACCTAAACGAGCGTGTTAGAGATGCTATTCTAGCAAAATTAGTCCTCTTGTTGTAACGGGTCCACTTCAGTAAGTGTCATACTAGTACGAATCCATATGCTGTCCCTTCCATAAGATCTGCAGATATTGTAGATGGGACAATAAACCAATTGACGTAAAGAATGGTGAAGTAAAAAATGCCGACTTGGCTAATGACGCAGTAACTACTGCAAAAATAAACGGTGGAGAAATAACTTTCGCAGATATTAAATATGATACAATACAGGAACAGGATAGATCTGAAGGTGCAATACTGTGTTTGCACGCCATTATTTCAGACCTTCAGTTAAGTATTGGGCGAAGGTATTGCAGGCTCTGGACAAACTACGAGAGGGCATAGCGCGCCAAGAGTTCCAATCCAATCCATTATATGTTGAGTAGACTACTGTTTTAACACTCTTCTATTCAGTCCTTTCATGGATGATCAGACGGATAGACTGATACAAAGCGGATTCAAATCGCCAACTACCACACATAAATATGACCAACTTTGCTGTACATCATAACAACTATTATTTTTCATAATCATAATAATAAACACCAACTGCGGCAGGAACAACAACAACAACACTACTATTATGACTACAATAAATCTGACTTAACCTCATTCTTTCCTGTGTGGTTTTATCCAATTCTTTCTTGATTGCGATGATTCGAGTAAATCCCATTTTCAGGTTTGCGTTAGCGTTCCACCATAAAAAAAGCAAATCTTGCTTTAGAATATCTATGTGCTCCTCTAGTGCTTTTACCGCCTGCTCAAAGTCTAAAGTCCTGCTCCTTTACTGCAATAATTCTGGTCGTCTTGTTGTAAGTACGATGTTAGCTTTTCCTCTGTAATATCTGTCAAATAAGGGAGCCTGGCATTCACATTTCTTGAATAGTTCGTGAAGGTAAGCGGTGTACATACATACATACACACAATGCACACACATAACGCAGACGCAACGCGTACACACTCACGCGTATTTCGCTCTCTTTCTGTAACTAGTCTTTGTGTATCTTCCATGTCCAATGTTTCTTCCTTTTGTCTTCGCTTTATTTGCAAAAGCCTTCTAGCTTCCCTGCATCTCTAGACTCAACTAGAAGCGTCTTCGCTTATAGTTGTAGCTGTCGCTTGACAAGATGATTAAGTCCCCGTGATGGTTTTCCTTGATCATTGATCATTATCATTCTTTGACTTGTTTTAATCATTTTTATATCGCTACTTACGTTCAGCTATGAATTGAATAGACCCAGCCGATATGTACCAGAATAGCAAGCTCTAAAGATAGTCAAGAGTAGCATAGCACTGAAAGGGGAGGGGATTGCAAAGCGATGATGATAATGATAAGGATCAAATTCTTTAAGTGGTAAGTTAACACACACTCCAAAACAATGGGCGAGGAACAACAACCTGTTGAAATTGAAGTTCAAAAATGGGATGCACATACATTTACAATAGAAGGTGTAAATGATCAATTAGAGAAACTACTTAAAGAACAGAAGATAATTCGAACTCTAGCTTTAAAGAACAAAGGAAGGATGGTTCGGATTAGCAGAGATGTCAGACTTAAAGCGAGAAAAGACTTCTACTTCACACCTGAGCTTGAGACCTCTGCTATTGACAATCCACTTTATCGGGGTACAACCTTTGAATATGAAGGATTTGACTGACTTGTCGGACTATCAAGTAAAATATTGCAATAACCTTAAAATTATTATATTGAATCTTTCATAAGAATAGGTTGTACATATGTTGCTGCTCTGATAAGTCAAGTACTATTCCTATCAAAGTTTATTCTAAACTGCGAGAAACAATCCCTGAAGGTAAGAAACTTAGAGGTGAGGGGAAGAGACTGGGCACACATATCATGTATCTCTCTCTCTTCGTGCCATAGTATTCATGTATGCTGTGCCCCTCTCTAGCTCTCTTCCTCTTTCGTCCTGATCTTTATTGCTCTAGCTTCCGTGAGATCGGTTGATGATGATGATGTCCTAGGTAAGTGTCCTTACTGGGAGCAATCTTTTACCTCCGTCTTTTTCTAGGATATGCAGCTTCAACTGTGGAAGACATGAACATCCTTTATCTTACAGGGACACTATTTTCGATGATTTTTTCATCACAGAATGAGAAGAAGAAAAATCTATAGTGAACGCAGCACAACCATGAACCCTCCTGTGAACCAAATGGTAGACGGATTTCGTTTGCCCTAGATGTCATTCCTCTCCCTATGCCGTCATCCATAATCTCCAACGCATAGGAAGCGACAGGAATAATAATAATCAGTCCAGCCTCAATGAGAGGGCATGGGCTCTAATACTACTGATATCCTTTGGCGGCTGCAGAGCTGTATTTTTATCCTTAAAAGTATTATTCTCGAGATGAGAGTCTATATCTATATGACAATGGAAGAAAGAATCTGTGGAGAGGACGGTGCCCCAATGAGAGACGCTGGTATACAACCGGATGGTTCTAGGATGTTTGTTTGTACTAGAGATCCTACACATATTCTCTATGTGGCCCCTGATGTCTAAGCCATCAGAATCTAGAGAGTTTAGAACAACAACATGGGTTATAACCCCCCTGCTAATATTTCTCTAGATTCTGCTGGTGTGAACCCACTAAAGATTCACTATCGAAGAAGGTCTAACGTGATTTGCGCTATCGAGTTAACAAGAAGGCCAGGATTTTCATGCAGACTGAACTTCCACAGTTGAAGGGCAGGCAGGGATTCGCAGCCGATATAAGAAACGATGTAGCCGCTACTAATCGCGGCGGATGCGGCAGCACAGGGGAGCGTAGCGTGCTAGGACGTGGGATTGCGAATCCTGAATCAAAATCGAACGAAGATGTATCAAATAAGAATGATAAAGGCGCGGGGAGTGGGAATATCGTGTCTACAGCGCCGTTTTCAGCTTTTCCTTATACTAGACATTTCGAACCCACGCGTCCTTTCGGACATGGGATTAGCAATCCCACGCCCTACCAGGCTAGGCGACCCCCGCAGCTCTAAGTTCGGAGTCTTTGAGATAATAATATTGTTGCTGCTGTTGCTAACCCAATGTCCGAAAGGACGGGCGGGTTCTTCCTCCTCCCATCATCATTATTATCTAAGCGTGGCAGACTAGCTGCCGCGGCATCGCGGCTTTCATCTAGAAGTCTGAGCTTCTTCTTGAGTCTATACCTGGTATAGCGCTGTTGAGCTTTAGTAAAATCTCTGGTGCCAGAAAGGTATGCCTTTTCTTCAGGGCTAAGAACTCTCATTATTACTACTCCATATTGACATTAGCCTCTTCTCTTATCTTTTTGGTTTCTGCAAGCGTTTTAGTTATCTCCCTGTAATGGTGAAAGAGAATAGACATAACTATTGGATGAAGTGGTACAAGCTGAACAGAATTAGAGCATGCAGTAACGTAAAGCCTAGGAATGTCCCACATTTCATCAAAGCTCTTCCTTTAAGATTTATCTAAAGCGTTACGGAATGGTTTCCATTCTTGTTTTTCCTCTTCTAGCACAATTCTAAATGATGGTACTGTTCTACCCATTTAGTGGGGCTTCACCACACCACCAACACTAACACCATCATAATCGTCATCGTTATTGTCGCTGACTCCGCCGTCATCCCAACCTCTCTGATTATAAGCACGATAAATACCAGGTAGCAGCCTGAAGGGACAGAGAAGGGAACAGTACTTCGAAGAAATAGAGCGAACAGAGTAGCATAAAATCCTTATAATTACCCGCGTTCTGTTTATGTTAATGGTATCGTGTCTTTCTAATCCAAGACTAAGCACTGTTATAATAGCAGATGTTGTTGTTGTTGTTGCTTTGCTATTTTTGCCATTGACAACAAGTACCAATAATAATAATGCTTTGTTACAATCCCAAACAGTTTTTGCACAACAGGAAGAAGAAACAGCTTTCCTTACTTACGATAATCCCACTTCTGGTATATTCATGCAGTATCCACCGGACTGGATAGCTTCTACAAGCGGACTTAGAGATTACACGGACTTGGTTGCCTTTTACTCCCCTCTTCAGAATCTGTCAGATTCACTTCCTGCTAGACTTCTGATATCTGTGATATCCTATAATCAGAATATATCACTTCCAGAATATACAAACTTGGTGATGACTTCGTTGAATCAATCCGAGCAAGTGGATGTGAGAAATTCTTCAGAGGCTAATGTCGCTGGTTATCCAGGTTTTAGAGTAGTTTTAGCCATTCAACCAATTCAAAACAGCACTTTGACATTTCATCAGATGAACACTTGGACTACCCTAGGAAATAAGGTATACCTGCTTAGATATGAAGGTGAAGAATCAACGTTTAATCAACACTTACCTGAAGTTAGCCAAATGTTGGACTCCTTGGTGATAACAAGCAGTAATAATAATACGGCTACTGCAGCTGGATGAGGGAGATAGTAATTGCCAAATTATCTTTATTCTCAAGAATCAGTTGAAGTGTATATACC
>JBKPNF010000305.1:0-23813 GCA_046732455.1 Thermoproteota archaeon
GGTTATAGGATCCTAACTATTAATATCATATAAAAACTTAGACACATCCGGTGTTGTTGTAGCCTGGGCTAAACATGCAAGGCTGCAGGTAATTAGAGATGTCACCTGATATTATTTTTCATGTTTTCCAAAGTAGATCAAGCCGGTAAAGTGCCTTGATTTCTTTCTATGTAATTCTAACGATTCTTTTTTATTAAAGACCATTTTGCATTCTTTGCACATGAACTTAGTATCGGCTTTTGCCGCATTATCTTTTCTAAGCGAAGGAATTCTCATTTTACATACCGTGCATGTCTTTGGTATTTAAAACGTAGCTTAACATGGTTAATTCAATTTTGGCTCTATCCTGCACCTCAGCATTCAATGCCTGCAATATATACAGGTGTACGTCTGTAGCTCTCTCTTACTTGAGAGGAACCCATACAGGGGCAAAGTATCTAGCCCTAAGATAACTTCACCGAGACAAAGTCTCGAAGACATCCTACGTTTTATTGAAGACCAAGCCCATGCTGGCCCTTTCTCTAGTTAAAGAGCAAAAAGCAAAAAGGTCTCTATATATTTATAATGGCCCTGCCTCCCGGGGAGGAATCACGATGGATTGGCGTAAGGGTCAGGGACAGGACAGGGCCAAGCCAATTCTGCTTTTCCATATGCTTGTGGCGTTTGTAATTTATCTGCAAATTATTAAAGCGTGCCTTAACCTTGTTAAGCTGAGGGAAGTTGACATAGGTTATATTCTGGTGGATATTAACGCAGACTTGACAAGCGAACAATAAATATGTCTGGCTCGCCTATCTCATACAGAGATCGAATATACATAGTCAAAGATGTTATTCTAAAACTCGTTGAATATGGCGAACTAAACCAAACAGCTCTTGTGAGCTTTTGTGGGTTGAATCTAAAAAAACACAAACCCATCTTAGAGGACATTGAACACAATGAGTTGATAGAGAGGAAAGAAACGACCATAGGGAAAAGAACAGTTACAATCTATAGACCAACACAAAAAGGTATGTCGTTTTGCAGAAATATCCTTGAGCCCTATGAAAAGATGTTTCCAAGAAGGAAAGATGAAATGAAGAATAATAATAATAATGATTCTTCAGTAGAAAGTGAAAAGAAGTTTAACACAGACTCAAGTATGCTAATCCTGATCTAATCCGAATTGTGACGCTATCTTTCTGTCTATCTCTTCCTTCTCTTTCCGATATTCTTCATACCTTTTTTTCCATTGACTCATAGAATAATATTGCCTTATGCCCGTAAAAAGCCATGTTCCCGAAGTAATGATGACTGCTCCAAGTAGCACCGTCAGAACTAGGCCAAATTCGTCGTTTGTCTCTAGTACCGCAAAGAAGGAAGGATGAAATAAAAGGTAAACAGACAGTGCAATGGCCAGCGGAGCCAAAACGATTGCGGTAACTGACATGCCCAGGAGTAGCTTCCTTATGCGATGTACGTGTTGGATAAAGCTATCTAGTACACTCAAAATGTCCTGGCGAGTCGATGGGACTATGTCATCTTGATTGTCACTGCTCATATTTTCAGCCTCTCTCTCTTACTCACTCACCCACCATATCTTATTCTATCGTTATATTTCCTTTCATTTCCGGGTGAATGGTACAATAATACTGGAAGGTGCCTGGTTTGTCGGCAACGAAAGTAATGATTTGGCTTTCGTAATAGCCCAAATCCTTTGAATGGACATTGAGTTCGTCTACGTTAAAATTATGCTTTGAATGAGTCTCATAGTCCTCATTTATCAGATGCATAGATTGTAGACCCCCTCTGTTGAAAACGTAAGTAGGATCCGTGATGCCTGCGCCACTGCTCCCTCTTGACCCTTTAACACTGCCAGAAGACAAGCTAACCCAGGCGTATCCTGAACTCCGAGAATATATAGCTTTAATAAAGTGATTATTTGGAACACCAAGCACTGGAGTATTGCCATTTGTGGGAATTAACGACTTGTAGCCAGTAATGCTAATACCTGAAACGATGACTGCGATTATTCCATAAGAAATAAGTCTTTTCCTTGTCATTCTCATAGAAGATACTGAATGCCCGTTCTGGCGACGGCGCTTCCTTGTCATATGGATTGGTATTTTCAAGTGACTATTTATGTCATGATTAATATAGTTAATTCTTCTTTTCTCATTAGTTTGCTCTTTTCTTATTGTGTGGTTTTGACCGCAGTGGCCTCTGACAACAAGGACATCTAATGCCTTTCCATTTGATGAAAATGCTGCAATTCTGGCACCTTTTGTATCCCTGAACATAGTAGCTACTTCTCCTGTTCTTAACTGCCTTGTATCTTTCACAAATATTTCTGCAAGCCATTTCCAGATGTATATTTTTAACCCTGTCTGATTCGGATTTACGCCTGATTGTATTTACGTAATGATTAACTTGGTTAAGTCAGCCTTTTTATTAAAAATTTCTCTTATCGATCCAGGAAGTCTTTTTGGCAAAAATACATATCATCAATACTGACAATCATAATTACAACGCTGTCATTACTAGAATAATAACAAGACAAGAAGGACTTTGCCGCTTCTGTGCTGAAAGAATAAAAGAGAACGACACCATAATCAGCAAATCATACAATAGGAGACCAAAGTATTTTCATAAGGAATGTGCTGAAAGGATACACTTACTCTGAGAGGATATATGCACTTTCAGCTATTGTTGAACTGACTTTAGTATCAAGAAATTGATACGGGCTTTGGTATTTAGAGGAGAGGTGTGTGCATTTGTTGTGCTAGCCATCTTACAGACGTAAACATGGTTGATTATCATGCTTCATGGATTCGAATGCTTCAATCCCATCTCCGCTATGGTGGGGAGAAATTATAGAAATATTTATACGCTCGGTGTTAGAATGCGCTCAGCCAAACATAGTTCAAAAAGGACGCGCGTGTGTCGATTTATGTGTATGCAATGCTAAGCAATGTTTGATTATCAAAATTTTATCCCAATGTATGTAAACCATTGCGTGTATCCAGAAATGCCTATCGATTATGCCTCAAGCAAGATAGTGTCGGGCGTAAAAAACCTTCGCGAAGGGCTTGATCCAGATGTTCTTGCATATTGGTATAAGCGAGTCGAGGATAGGTCAAAAGAGATCGTTCCGCGACATCTTAAAGATAAAATTCACTTTGAACAGGACAGGATACTTTGGATGAAATTCAAGTTAGATGTCTCGAAAAGGGCAGTTCCATATGTCATGCAAATCATCCAAGAGTACATACCAATGATGCCATACTCGACTGGACTCTATTTCTCAAGAGTGCAGGAGATACTCACGGACGAAATGAATAAGGAATTACGCTAACCGACAATTGTTATTCCTGTGACAGATCCAAGATAGTCGCTAGAGTGGATCTTTATTTTTCCCTTTATGACATCTGTCATGAACGACTTGAGCCTGACTACTGTTTCTTCGTCCTTGAGCAAAACAGCGTGCGATGACCTGTCCTTCAGCTGTAGAACGATCTCCTTGCCAATCACTGCTTGGATACTTGAAACCCACACGGTGTTATCCTTCTGCACTGACATGAGGCTTGCCAGCTTTTCCGCCTCATAGCGGTCCTCGCATTCAAATCTTAGAGTTTTCATGTTGTAAATGGCTTTTCGTCAAACATGAACTTGTCAATGAAATCCTTTGCTTTTTCGCGCCTTTTCTTGAAATCTACAACAAACGGCTTCGCTCCCTTGGACAAGTCTGCCTTGCACTCTCCACATAAAAGATTGCCGCTTTTGCATCTCAACATGCGCTCCTCTGATTGCTTCTCAGCATCAAAGAAGTAGCGTAAGTACCAGAAAACTGGGCAACCAAGAGGATTGGCGCCTAGCTGTCTCTGAAGCGCTACGGTAGGTTGACCGCCGGTAAAAGCTCTAGACACTTTATTGTCAACGACTTCTGGGTCATCTGTAGTGAAAATTGCAGTCTCGGGCTTAGAGGATGACATCTTGCCTAGCATGCCAAGGCCTGGCAGGAACTTGCTATGTATCTGGGCAGGCTTGTAATAGCCCATCTTGTCGGCAATATCTCTTGTCATGCGCCAGTATGGGTCTTGGTCAATTGCCGCGGGGATTAGCACAGGTACACTTCTACCCTCGATGACAGATGGAAGAAAGCATGGCGCCGCTTGTACGGGCGGAAACCCTATCATTCCAATATTGGTCGAATTAGAAAACCCAAATACTGCCCGTGCAGTGGAAAATGTGATGCGCTTAGCAACTTCTAAGGCAATTGGATATAGATGCTGTATATGTTTTGTGTTCACTATTATCTTCGTCTTTCTTGGATTGAATCCATTCGCAATGATATCTAGGATATTCTCATAGGTGTAGCGCTCAATCTGCTTCATTGTTCTGTCGTGACCGAAGAGAATTTTTCGTCATCAGTGAGCTGGAATAGTAATTTTGAGTCGAATTTATCCTGCAGGTATTTTGTAAAAATCCATGGCAATAAATGGCCCATATGAACCATACCCGAGGGCCCCCTTCCTGTGTATAGGTAAAAGCTCTCGCCTCTGCTCTTCTTGTCTAACACCCAGTCAAAGTCGCGGTGAGAGAAAAAGTAACCCAATTTTAGCAGTGGATGGATTTCGCCTATCATGGACTTTACCTTTTGCAATAATTCAGGCGTTATAGGGTCTGTGCCAAATTTTACGATTAGCTTGCCATAGTTAATATCACCTTCGACTTCCCAGGGTGTGACCTTAAAGTCAGAGCTGTTGTTGTTTGAGTGACTCTGATCGTAATTGTCGGCTAAATTCATCCCTGCTGGAGCAACATTGCATTAAACGTTTAAAAAGTCTTACATTCCCAAAAGTCTGACTAATGAGTTCTGCACCGGCGTTTCACCCAATTGAGCGTTCTATACTCAACTCCCTATCCAATAATGACCATGTTGGGGCCGAATCACTTGTTGTTAGCACTGGCCTGTCTATAGACCAGATCAGACGAGGCATCGAGTGGCTAAAATTCAAGAACCTCATCTCAATTAAAGAATCATCGACACATAGAGTATTTTTGGCCTCCGGGGGGATGGCAGCAGCGAAAAATGGGCTGCCTGAAAGAAGATTGTTAAATACTTTGAAAGAAGGCAACGTCACAATTGCAGAGGTGCTTGCCAGTGGTGCAATAAGAAATGAAGAGATAAACGCCGCTATTGCAGGAGCAAGACGCAACCAGTGGATTCAACTCGTCCAGGGCAAGATGGTACCCACTCCATCTAGTGCCAAGCAGTCTCCAGAAGAGAGTTTCATTGAAAACCTAAAAGAAGGAATAGAGGTTTCAAAACTAAGTGAAGAGGAAAAGCGTGTACTTGAGCAGTTGAAAAAGCGCCCCAATTACATAGATATAAAAGAAGAAAAAGAATCATTTATTTCACTTAGTGATGCAGCAAGACAGATCATCCCTACGCTAGATCAAGAAAAGTTGGAGCGGCGCCTTACAACAGAGCTCATTACCTCAGGGAGATGGAAGGAGACCAGTTTCAGTGCACTTGATGTAGAAGCCCTTGCGCCAGCCATTTTTCCGGGAAGGCAGCATCCATTAAATGACATTGTTGAAGAGATAAAGGAGATCTTTATCAGTTTTGGATTTTCAGAAATAGAAGGCCCCATGATCCAATCCGGATTTTGGAACTTTGATGCACTATTTACCCCCCAAGATCATCCTGCAAGAGATATGCAAGATACATTCTATATTTCAGGTCAGAATCAGCCAATTTCAGCAAGCAAAGAACAGATTTCAAAAGTTTCTCGAATCCACAAGCAGAGATGGAATGGTGAGTGGGAGGTTCAAGAAGCCCAGAGGCTAGTCCTCCGCACCCATACTACGCCTGTAACAATCCAACATCTTGCAAACATGAAACCGGATATTGGCCGGTTCTTCTCAGTGGGTAGGGTTTTCAGAAATGAGAAGCTCTCATACAAACACCTTGTTGAATTTCACCAAGTAGAAGGAGTTGCAACTGCGCAGGATGCGTCACTCCGCGACCTAATGGGTTTGCAAAAAGAATTCTATTCCAAAATGGGCATCAAGCGTATCAAGTTTTGGCCTACATTCTTTCCATATACTGAACCGTCACTGCAGAGTATGGTCTACAATGAAAAATTGGAAAAATGGGTCGAGCTCTTTGGTATGGGGATTTTTAGGCCAGAGGTTACAAAACCGCTTGGCATCAAAAACCCTGTGCTCGCGTGGGGCGGTGGCCTTGAAAGGATCGCTATGCTACGGTTCGGGTTGGATGATGTGCGTGAATTATATCGCAATAAACTTGCATGGCTGAGGAGCGTGCCAAGGTGCCAGTTGTAAACCTAAAATTTGAGCGATTGAAAAAGCTCATCCCTGGCATAAAGCTAGATAAGGTCCTTGATATGTTACCATTTGTTGCACTAGATATCGAAGGTGTAGATAAAGACGTTGTCAGAGTCGAATACAACCCAAACAGACCAGACTTGTCGTCAGATTATGGAGTAGCAAGAGCTTTGCGCGGTTTGCTTGAAATTGAGACTGGCATGCCAAAATTCAAGCTAGCTGGTAAAAGTGGGCTGGCATTGAAGGTTGAGGCTACGGTCAGGAAGATAAGACCCTACGTCATTGCATTGGCGGCAAAAAATGGAAGACTAGACGATGAAACACTAAAGCAGTTGATCCTAATGCAAGAAGACCTTCATAATGGTGTTGGCAGAAAACGCAAGAAAGCATCTATTGGCATCCACAACCTTGATGTTATCAACTTCCCTGTCATATATAAAACTGTGAGAGGCGATTATTCATTTCGACCCCTAGATGAGCGTTCAGAATTCTCCATAGACCAGATACTAAAAGATCTGGAGATTGGCAAGCAGTACGGTCACATACTGTCGGGATTTGACAGATATCCCCTTATAGTGGATAGCGCCGGCTTGGTGCTTTCATTACCTCCCATAATAAATGGCCACGCGACGAAAGTTAACGACAAGTGCTGCAATCTGTTTGTGGAAGTTACTGCAACTGACCAAAAGACTGCAGAAGATCTGCTTGCCATTCTTGCAATCACGCTCTATGATGCAGGCTTTGAAATAAAGACTGTTAGTATAGCCTCAGGCAAAAGAAAAATTGAAACGCCGCAGATGAAGCCAAGAGTATTTTCTGCAGATATGGCCTATGTAGATAGCATCCTTGGCTTAAAACTTGACACCAAGCAGCTCACAACTTGCCTAAAGAAAAGCAGACTGGATGCAAAGGAAGTAGCCAACAAGATCGTCTGTACTGTTCCTCGATATAGGATAGATATCAGCGACCCTATAGACATCTCGGAGGAAGTGGCGATAGGCTATGGCATTTATAAATTTGAGCCGAAGTTTCCGAATTCGCCAACAACGGGAAAGAAGGATTCCCTTTCAATATATTTTGATGCGGTAAGGGAGACTATGATTGGTTTGGGTATGATTGAGTCGCTCAGCTTTTTGCTAACAAGCAAAGATGTACAGTATGAGGCCTTTGGTATTCTTGCTAAGGATGAGCTCTCCGTTGAAGGCTCTAAGAGCTCGGAGCACCAAATACTACCTAACTCTCTTGTTCCATTGCTCCTTCAGTCGCTTTCCTATAACATTCATGAACAATATCCACAGGCGTTGTTTGAGATAGGCAAGACCTTTGTCAAATCAACCTCAACAATAGAAGAGACATGGAGCATCGGTGCAGTGGTAGCACAAGCTGATGCCAGTTACACTAACATAAAATCAAGAATGCAGGCACTCCTAAGATCATGCTGTGGTAAAGAGGCAATCACAAGATCTTCAACTAACTATATGTTCATGGAAGGCAGGTGTGCCGAGATCATACTTGATGATATGCCTATTGGTGTACTCGGGGAGATTACTCCCGTGGCGGTTGAAAATTTTAAGTTGAGGGTGCCTGTGGCAGCGTTTGAGATAAACCTGCTTGCCATCATAAAACACAAATAAGACTGATATGAAAGATAATGCACCCCGTTAAAGAGCACGCAGAGGACACAGCTTACGGCTAACCAGTGACAGCGTGTGAGTCAGAGGCGGGGCACATATCATTTTTATAACCAATTGGTTACCAATGCCGACAATGTCAGAGCAAAGTGGCGAGAATGTAGCAGAAGATAAAAGGCCAAAGGCAGTTGCATTACTGTCTGGCGGCCTGGACAGCAGCTTGGCTGTAAGGATGATGCTGCAGCAGGGCATTGACATCGAAGCCGTTGCTATCAAGACCCCCTTTTGCGATTTTGACTGTGGCAAGGGCTGTGGACACCGAGTCAAAGAGGTAGCCGACGAACTTGGGATCAAGCTAAAGACAGTGTATTTTGGCGAAGAGTACCTTCGTATGCTAAAGAATCCTAAACATGGCTACGGCTCGGGTATGAATCCATGTATCGATTGTAGGGGCATGATGTACAATGCCGCCAAAGAGCATATGAAAAGGACAGGTGCTGATTTTGTGATAACAGGCGAAGTGTTGTTTCAGCGCCCTATGAGCCAAAACAACCGTGCATTACATATAATTGAAAAAGAAACAGGTATGGAATGGAAGGTTCTACGCCCTTTGTCTGCAAAGCACCTAGCACCCACAGACGCCGAAAAGATGGGCTTGATAAGGCGTGAAGATATGGGCGATATTAAGGGTAGATCAAGGAAAGGACAGTTGGCGCTGGCAAAGCACTTTGGGATATCGGAGCCTCCAAATGCAGCCGGGGGCTGTTTGTTAACTGATCCATGCTTCTCAAAGCGCGTCAAGGATATTATGGATCACTGCGACGATATCCCAACGCTCAACGATATTGAGCTTTTAAAAGTTGGTAGGCACTTCCGGATTTCGGATGATGTCAAGCTCGTGGTTGGAAGAAATAAAGACGAAAATGAAATTATAAAAGCACTTGTGGCTGAGAGTGACATCATTATTGAGGTCAAGGACTATGTCGGACCTACGTGCATACTGCGCTGCAAAAACTACGATGATTCGTTGCTGGCGAAATGTGCTGCAATAGCTGCGCGTTATTCTGACGCCCCTAAGGATAAGCTTTCCAGGGTCTCCATAATCGTTGACGCAGACACACGTGAAGTCACAGTACCTCCTGCAGACATTTGTACAATAGAAAAGCTGCGAATATAAGCTACCAGAATTTTCTCCGTATAATGGTCATTCAGCTAAAATCAACTATTCGGTGAATGAGAATTGACCATTATGACTATTGATTACACATGGTTAGCTCAATTGCAAATCGCAGAAGATAAGTAGTAGATGCAGACCCAGAAATCACCGGTTTATTTGAAGGCACTTACGTTGCGTGATCTGTCGGATATCTCTGTAGTAAAGGAAGATATCAAAAAACATATGATCCTTATTATCAGAGTGACGCCGCTTGCGCAAAAGGATTTGGAGGAATTGCGCAAGGTTGTTGAGGATCTTTATTCCTATGCGCAATCAGCTGGCGGCGACATCGCAAGGCTGGGGGAAGAGCGCATTGTCATAACGCCCCCAGGTGTGAAGATTTGGCGTGGTATTTATGATCTAAAGTAGCTTGATCGCTTCCTGTACCAAGGGGTGCTGTGTCGATATTCTAAACTGCTTGTTTATCATGCTTGCGAGGTTCTGTGCCTTTGGTCGCTCACCGTGGTTGACAAGAACTCGCCTAAGCTTGGGACGAAGTCGCATAACATACGCCATAAGTTGGTTATAGTCACTGTGACTGCCAAGGCCATCGATCCTTTGGACCTGGCACTCAACATTCAGACTCTCATCCTTAATTGTAATTTGTCTGGCACCATCTAGTAGGGCTCTGCCTGGAGTATCGAGCGATTGATACGACAGCATAATCAGCGCGTTTTTTGGATCATTGGCTATTTGCTTCAGGTAATCCACAGACGGCCCTCCCACGAGCATGGACGAAGGCGCAAGTACTATTGTAGGTTCGCTAGGGTTAAGAGTATCCGATTCAACTATTGAGAATTGGGGGGCAAATTGGCTTGTTTCAGACTCTAGTACATGTTTGCCCAGCTCTTTTGAAAGAAACTCAGGATAGGCCTCATATACAGCTGTCGTTTCTGAGATGATCTTTTCCAGAAGTACTTTCGTCCTAAGATTGCCACTTTTTGTAAACCTGTCGAGCAGAAGAATAAGCTCTTGGGAAATACCAGCTGCAGGCACAGGCATCAGTACGTGACCTCCTGCCGCAATTGTCCTTTCGATCGCAGCGGCAAGATCGGCTTCTGCTTGTTCGCGCGAGCACATGATATCCTCCTTGCCGCCATACGTGCTTTCAATTATCATCGTTTCAGCCCTTGGGAAATTCCAAGAAGCATTTTCAAGTGTAAGCGTCTTGCCGAACTTCATATCGCTTGTGTATACGAGGTTGTGCTCACCGTTCCCAATGTGCAGATGAACTGAAGTCGATCCTATGATGTGTCCTGAATTTGAAAGCACGAGCTTGACATCTGGCGAAATATCAGTTACTATACCGTGCATCAGGGTGATTGTGTGTGTTACTGCGCTGTCGATGTCTTGCTCAGAATAGAATGAGTCAGTCCCAGAATGTCTGAGATAGTCGCGCTGAAGCATACTCATGAGCAAGAGAGTTGGCTCAGTACAGTAGAGAGGACCCCTATAGCCGTATTTGAAGAGCGCTGGCGCAAAGCCAGTATGATCAAGATGTGCATGGCTGAGAACCACTGCATCTATGTCTTCCATACCTATGCCTGCGATGTCAAAGCGAGGTACGGCTGATAATGGGTCTTTGGCCGACACGTTTAGCCCACAATCTAGAATAATCTTGCTTTCGCGCGTTGCAAGTAGCATACATGACCTGCCTATCTCTGCAAATCCCCCTAGCGTGAGAAGGCTTGCTTCAGCCTGATCAGTCAGTTTCGGCCGAAATATCTTATCTCCCAATTCTCGATAGAACTTAATGCGTTGAGTTACTTTTTCACCGAGCGTGTCATATAGTGTTTCAATTGGAAGCATGTTTTGCGGAGCTTTCCTTACCCGTACTTTCCAGCCTATTTTTTCTGTAAGATCAAAATCCCAACCTTTTTGTACAATGAGCCACGGCTTCATAGCAAAGATTACTGCCTCGCCTAAAACGGCGTCAAAAAATGTGCCCGTAACTACCGCCTCTTTTGGAATGGTATCTGCAATAACCTTGGTGGACTCATCTTTAGAAAGCCTAATCGATTCATCTGTCCGGATAACAATCCGTTTCTTTATGGTATTGACCATGTTTAGGACAAGCTGGTTATTTTGGAGCAGGTAGCTTGGGTTCTTAGAATAAAGCGCGATGCAGGGACCTTCATACTCAATTTTTGTTAGACTAGCTTCCTGGGGCAGACTTTGCAGTATTACTGCCATGATATTTTGGCTAGCAGATTCTTGATTATAGGGGGGTTTAGGCTGCATATGAATGTAATTCCTAGCTGACTGTCAACCGAAGATTTCTGGCAAGAGTAATGACATCTATTATATTGATGCCGCTATTAAGTATTTGGCTTGTTTGTCTCAGCAGGTCACTAAACGAAATCCTAGACCGGTCAAAGCTGTATTGCCATTCAGTTAGGAAGTATCTAATGCTGCTCATGGCACCTGAATTTCACTAGGACGAGAGTTCAGACTCAGCATGGATATAAATCAGCAACAGCTACTGATGAAGTTTCAAGATGGAAATTGGTGTCTTCATTAGTCTCAGAGACACGCACAACAGATGTTTATCAAATATAGGCATAGTCATGCAGAGCCCCAGCGCCTAGACAATCACAGTAATAGACATAGGACCTGATCTGGAATACCTGAATATGCCCAAGTGTCAAAATCTCCAATATGAATCAGGTCCGAAGCCGGACCAGAAGTAGAGATGCAAGCTTAATTAATTGCCACGTGCAGGTTTTCCTAATTGAGTTCTCTCCCAACCCACCTCATGGAACTCCCCCGAAAGATAGTGATAGGTGAGGGTGTCATTTCTCAGGTTGGTCCGCTTATCCGAACGCTTAATGGTGGAGCGGTCAAGGTTGCAGTTGTTACCGGTAGAACCGTTAAATCAAAGGCAGGCTACGAACTAGAATCCTCTCTTGGAAAGGCTTCTCTAGAAAGCTCGCTGCATGTAGTAAGCCATGCATCAATGGGCATTGTTGACATGCTACGGAAGAAGATCGGCGACAAACTGCCCGACTTTGTCATTGGTTTTGGGGGCGGGCGGTCTGTAGATGTTGCGAAAATGACAGCTTTCAAGATAGGCAGACCCTTTCTGAGCGTACCAACATCAGCATCGCATGACGGAGTATCCAGTCCATTTGTTTCCATAAGAGGTACAAACAAGCCACACTCGATAAAGGCAAATACGCCGCTTGGTGTAGTTGCAGACACTCGACTGATGTCGGAGGCACCCTCCCGACTTTTGGCAGGCGGGTGCGGGGACCTAGTTGCAAAAATAACTGCAGTTAAGGACTGGGAGCTCGCCCGCGACGAGAGAGGTGAGTACTTTGGTAGTTATGCAGCCAATCTTGCCTGCATGAGTGCCACGATAATACTTGGCGAATCGGGGAAACTAAACTGCAAGAGTCAGTTCAGCATTCGCACAATCGTTGAAGCACTGATAAGCGCGGGCGTCGCCGCATGCATCGCGGGCAGCAGCAGACCATGCTCAGGTGCTGAGCACCTCTTTAGCCACGCAGTGGAATATGTTGCTGGGTCAAACTTCGGACTGCACGGGGAGCGCGTCGGCATAGGCACGATAATGATGGCAAAGCTGCACGGCCTTAACTGGGATAAGATTGCAGAAACATTGGAAAATGTCGGTGCGCCAACTAAAGCAAAGCAGATCCGACTGAGTGAAGAGCATGTGGTGAGGGCATTGACTGCAGCTCAATCTTTGCGCCCCGACAGGTATACGATCCTAAGCAAGGTCAAGCTGGACAGAAAGTCGGCGTTTGAGCTTGCGAAGTCTGTCGGCGTTATTTAGTGGTTAGGTTCCTAAGGTGGTCTGCTTTTTGACGCTCAAGTTGTGTTCAGCCTGAAATCGAGGAACTGTTCTAAAATTCTGGGGGGAACGGGGGACAGAGTAGATCGAGTTGATTTCATCTATATTTCTTCATGCAGCATCACATCACATCATAGGCTTTTGGTGAGAGGTGGGGAGGGGATTCGAACCCCTATAAATTCGCTAACCACCGATTTGATCTGCAGGCGAACGCATGGCCGCTCTGCCACCCCACCACGATCGCAACTGCTAGTTGTTTTTCATCTCTTAATTTAAAGCATTGGCATAGGAACGTGCAGCAAGCTTGGCCACCCTGATCGGTTCAGGGACGGAGCCCTGTAGGGTAAAAGAATTTAGGATAGCGACTGCTCTCCTCTGGCTTACTCTCCAGTACCGGATGAAAAGATTCTTGCCCGTATTCAGTGTCACTCGCTCGCGCAATCCCAGTTTTTGGTATTGTACAATCTTGTTCTTCGATTCATCAAAGTAATGTTTGATGCTCTCCTCGAGCCCCTCTGAATCTTCGAACGTTATTGCAATTACAGGCAGCCCTGTTTCGGCGGCAACCTGTTCACCATCTATGATGTTGTACATGCTGATAACAAGGCCGTCAAGTAAAATGCAGTTGATGTCATCTCTTTCAAGCGACTTGTGCATTGAAATTATGGTGTTAGTTGCGTCATCGCCCCCTATCGTGGCAGAGCCGTACGCCATACCGTCAATGATGAGGTCGCGGCGCATAACCACGCCTGCTAGGGTTGATTTCTGACTGGGTTTTTTGAAACTCTCAGCTATACCGAGTACTCTGATTCCCTTTTTTTCCGGATGAACCCTATGGACAATAATTAATCTCCTTGCATGCAGTTTTGATATAAGCTTATTGTATGCGTTCTCCCTTGGCTAATCAGTTCCTAGAGTGCGCAGCAGTTGAAACATCGCTACAACCTGGTCATAAGTGAAAATGATTAGCATTTCCGTTGTCATCGAAATATCTTTCCCTGTGCTGATCTCATGAGGCTTGATATGCACATGTCTGTGACTAAGGAGCAGGTTTTCTTCTTGACAGCTCTCTTTCAATAAAGCATTTGACAAACTTTAGTGTTAATGTCTATTAAGAGACCTTTCCGGCCTTTAGGGAGAATATTGCCTCTTCTCTCGGAGATGGTCACTGCAGTAGCAAAGTTAGGTAAGATCTCCACCGTTATGCGGCGAGTAGCTGCCAGTAGGACTAAGCTTGTTAAATGGATTTGACAAAAACATTGCTGTTGTTCGAAAAAAATGCAGGGCTCATCATACAGGTCTTGACATGGTCCATAATCAGACCAAGGCTACTGTCCTAATGCATTTAAATTCGAAAGTGTGATGCAGCATGATATACACAGCTAAACGCATAGCCAGAAAGCCAATGGGATAATTTACGACTCATACTAAAAGGAACCATTATTTGTCGATTGCTCATCAGGATCCTCTAATGTGAAAGCAAAACGCGAGCCTTCAAATTCTTCGCTTCCAAGCCACTCCCACTTGACTTTATACTGCCTTGTCACCTGCTTGCCTATTATCCTGATGTTTTTTGGCAAGTCCTCCCAAAGCTTCTCTACCTTCTCAGAATTCTTCGTCATCAAAAGAGATCTACGCCTCTTCATAAGATATTTGACTGCTACATTTCTGTGCACTTGGCCTTCCACTGGTATCTGCTCTTTTCCTGTGTCTATCGTAAACTGACGTTTAGCCAATGCAATTATCGTAGGATAATATATAGAAAAGGTTTGTGGCTAAAAATGAATTGTTGTTGAAAATGTTAATTCTCTATTACGCCACAAGTTTTGACACTCCCTTTAATGACATGACCATTGTTCCTTATGGATATTTGTCAGCAGCATTATCATTTAGGAGGTTAGCCTAGTTTTTTGCATAGAATATATGCGGACATATGTTCTAAATCAATTCTGTGGCCCCTATGGTGCCCTGGTGGGAGCCTATGATAATGATCATAATGTCTTTAACTGGGATAATGTAGATCTAATTGTTTGCCCTATTTAGGATCTAAGGGAAAGCCAAGGTCCGCGCGTAGAGCGCGAAAACCGCTACAGGACAATTGGCCTGTGACTGCGATGGGCAGATGGCTAAGATGCACCTATAGGAAATGTGGCTTTGAATGGCAATACTTTGGAGGTCGAAACTGGGCTGAATGTCCAGCATGTCACTCCACAATGAAGGTTGCGGTCGCGCTGAGAAACTACAGGCTAGCTGACAAAGAATAAATTTTCTTCCTGCGCAAGCGACAGCTGCACAGCATTTTGATCCTTGTTATGTATTATCAACAGGCTCTTTTCGATCCTATGTTTTTTTGCCAGAGCTTGCAGATGAAAATTCAAAGTATAGGAATCGCTAAAAGAGTCTGAATCTACTAATGCGAGGCTTTCACTGTAGACGCTCAGCTTCAAACCTTCTGATGACTTCTCTATCAGAGTGACGTACACGACACGTCTGAGTGCTTAGCAGATTTTAAACGCTGCCTTGAGTGTTGCTAGTGTTGCTTTACCTGATATGCCTGATGGTTTGGGGCTAACGCTATTATGGCAAAGGCTGCCTAAAGCATGTTTCTGACTCTTTGGATTTCCACCTGGTGCTCGCCCTCTGGAACAAAAAAGTCGATATATATTGTCTTGCCGTCAGGTGTTACCGAAGCTTCATATGGCTTGTCATCTAGCATTACCGTCACAGTCTGATTCTGAGACACTTGCGGTAACATGAGGCTTATGGGTCCACCTGAGGGACTATAAGGCCTTATTCGAAAGGCTATGCTATCCGTTTGATTTTCATACCTGATTGCGCTTACCTGAGCGGCTGCATTCAGATCATAAGCAATAAACTTGCCGCCACCAGCATCTATTGTCGTCATCGGGCTGTTATAGTCAAGGCCAGCGCAACTGTAATAGTACACCCTTGGTTTTACTGCAGAGTCAGGAATGGCAATGAATCGTTGCTCCTCCTTGGCCTTCAGAACAGGGATCACATTGCTTTTCACACTGTCAAGCTGACTCGCATTCTCGCTGCGCGCCGAGGCAAAGATGCTAACATTGTATATATCAAAAGGAGCATTGTTCTTGACTGTTCCAAGAAACGCCTTTTCTTCTCCAGCGGCCATGCTTGTATAGTTAAGTATGATCATATCAGTCGTTTGTGTTGCCCCAACTTCCTTGCCATCCGCTATGAAGGGGTCACCTGACCTTCCAGACTCGATCACAAACTTAAAAGGCGAGTCGTTCAGTGGCCATAGGATTCGTCCATATGTAGGCTGCTGCTCGATCCTAATCCCCGCTTTATCCTGCACCGCTAAGCCCATGGTGGCTTGAAGTGGCAAGGTGCCGGTGTTCCGGACTGTGCCTACGATGTTCGTCCTACCCTCGGAATCAACAAATGATGATTGGGCGATAATTTTTAGAGGATCATCAGCAGAATGTGCAGAATATGAAGAATATACACCGGTATCAAAAGAGAAAATGACTACAAGCACTATTGTAGCCACAGCTGATAGATGCATGCTATAGGACATGGTAAGTGATTGTAAATTGAGACTTATTATCTGTTGGATTGCACTGGGTTGCACCTCAAGGCCGAATTTTCGGCATTCAGAAGATTTCAACACAGCCTCGAGATTTCAGCTGTCAGTTGTATGTGCAGCTGT
This sequence comes from Thermoproteota archaeon, assembly GCA_046732455.1. Lineage (GTDB taxonomy): Archaea > Thermoproteota > Nitrososphaeria > Nitrososphaerales > Nitrososphaeraceae > Nitrososphaera. Next base: position 16,686 of record JBKPNF010000305.1, read on the forward strand.
GAAATTTAAGTTTCACTAACCGCCTGTGTTTTCGCCGCTTAACGCCAAACGTTCCTGGTAGACATCTATTAGTTCGTTTATTACATCGTCATAGTTAATGTTGCGCTTTTCTGTATGCATCATGTCATTCATAACTGACTCTAACCTCCTGGATGTCTGCTCTTCGATGCTCAGCATCTTCATCATTTTAGTGCAACTTGTGCGGATATTTATTGGTTCAAATCAGCTTCAACGCAAGGCACTTAGACATATCTATCGCAGGAGCTCGGCTGCATGTGCTGGTGTGACGCAACTTCCACTGCCTGATACGGTGATGAATATCTGAAATTGTTTCTATTACCCAAAATATTGCCGCACTTCCCGCAACAACGAACACAATATTGAGCCTGTAGCGGACAAAAGAAATCCGTCTATTCACGCTTTGATGATTGTAGGTGCGCAAGGTAGGATCCCAATTTCGGGCAAACGTACGATATTTGGTTTTTGGTTTTTCCATTGGTATCGGGACTAAATTGCCCGGGCTTTTGTGGCGTCATGTAATGTAAGCCAGATTATCAGTAATATGCCAAGTGTAAATTCTCATAACACCAAGCCCTCTACCATGGCAATGGTCCGACCAAGTTGTTTAGATCTCTGCCTAGTTCTATCATAAGGGCGATTGCAAATTATCTTTGGATGAGCTGACCTCCATATACTAGTGAAGGAGACACAGAAATCAGAGTAAGGATTGCAAAAAGTCAGACCTGCATGTAGTCCATCTGCGGTATCGGTCCAACAGCAGCGACCGTCCTGCATATGAGTGAGAAATTGCTATGGCCATCCCTATAAGGGAAACTGTTATTGCTGTTATCGCAATAATTTCTAGCCTAAGCAAGCAAACCCTGTGTATGCTGACATGCTAATCATATAATCAATGTTAGCACGGACCGGTAATACCCCTGCACTACACTATTTAGGAGAGGTTTATTATTTTGGCGGGATAACGCGTATCAATTAATGAAGCGGTATATGCTGCATCTACGGAACACTGTGCCATATGCTCCCAAAGACGCTACTTCCCTTTTGCACATGGCAAGGGAATTTGTTGAGCCTGAGGCTACCATCCGCGATGCCCGTGTTTCCAAGAAATATATCGAGTTTGACACCAGCATACCTGAGGATATTGATGTCAAAACAATAATAACAAGACTCGAAGCCATCGCTCCCTTGGCCAGCTGTGACGAAGTAATAGAGCGCCACATGGAGAAGGATAAAGCCCTGAAGCGTGCAGTGGAGCTATTCAATGATGAAAAGTATTGGCAAGCTCATGAAGGGCTCGAATATGTATGGAAAAATGCGACGGGAGTTGAAAAAGAGATTCTGAACGGAATAATACTTGTAGCCGCCGCATTTGTACACGATGAAAAGGACGAGCAGGATGTTTGCATCTCTATATTAAAGAGGGCGAGGAAAAAACTTGACCGAGCCAGTGGCAATTATTATGGTATTGACACAAACAGAATTGCGGACATGATTTCTGAAATTATAACCACCGGCAAAGTAGATAGGTTTACGATCTGAAAGTTCACATGAACAATTGAACAGTGGGGGCAGCATTGGACCATATTGGTTGAAGCGCGAATAACAACTTACGTGCCAGAGCTAGACGAGGGCAGGCTTGAGGCCTGCAGAATTTTTACCAATTTTTCAATCGGTCAGACTGGCATTAGCAAATGGCAAATAGTTTTGCATTTGTGCAATTTTTCCGGATTACCAATCCGATATTGTGCTATTGCTGGCGGACTGGAGATTACCCTAGCTTGCCCGTCTCTTATGTTCATTTGAACTCCAGTAAAATATGTCCTTGTCCAACGATAGAGCCCAGTCTTCTATCTGAGGAGAATATATACACCTTATCGCTTTTGGTTTGGCAGAAATATGAATGGCATGCAGTACATATGGAGTTTGCGATCCCTGCCCTGGTTCTATAGATATGTGATATGCTAACTGAAAATTCGCAGGGCCTTGCTAACGAGTATCATCACACTTCGTTTTAATTTATTCAAGCAGGTTGTAGCCGATGCAGTTTATAACTCCATGAAGACCATGTTCTGAATACACACCTTAAGAGGCTCTCTTCCCTGAAAAAAGGCAGGCAGAGTCTTATTTGATTACCTGGGAAAACTGATGCGACAATATGAAGCACAAACATGCACACCCTGTAACAGCTCTTTTCAAAAGGTTGCGATAAGTGTTCGCATACAGCCTAAAGCACAAGTCGTTTGAAAATTATCTGGTAATTTGAAAACTCTGCCTTCACGGAGAATAGATATTAGGATCTAGTGCCTTACGTGTCTGAAACATTGACGGAGATATCAGTAGTAGCGGGACCGGGATCATCTGATCTTGCCAACAATATCGCAAGGAGACTTGGAGCCCAGCTGACTGTGGCTAGTCTCAAAATATTCTCCGATGGCGAAAGTAGCATTAAACTTGGCAAGGTTGGCAAGAATTGTATTATCGTGCAATCGACCCATCCCCCTTGCGACACACACCTGATACAGCTATTGATGATGGCAAAAAAGTGTACAGACGATGGTGTGCAGCACATGTGTGCTGTCATCCCTTACCTTTGCTATGCTCGCCAGGACAGGGCATTTCTGGAAGGCGAGGTCGTGAGCATTGGGTTGGTGGCGAAACTGTTTGAAACAGTAGGGATTAAGCATGTCATTACAGTTGACATACATAGCCAGCTTGCCATGTCATACTTCACGAGCATTCAGAATGTTTCTTCCGTTCCACTCCTTGCAGACTACGCCTCCAAGATGAAATTGCACGATCCCGTTGCAGTGTCGCCCGATGCAGGCGGAGCTAATAGGGCAAAGGAGTTTGCCCGCAACCTGGCTATAGACGTCGTCGCTTTGAAAAAGTACCGCCATAGAGTGACAGGTGAGGTGACTGTAGACGAAAAGATGGACACGGATATCTCAAAGAGGGATGCGATAGTGATAGACGACATAATAAGCAGTGGCAGCAGCATCATTAAGACGGCGGATGTTCTTCACAAGAAGGGAGTAGGCAGGATATTTGTAATGTGCGCTCACGCGCTACTGATCAGAGAGGCCGCTCAGAAAATCAAGTCTGCTGGTGTTCAGAACATTATCTCCACAAATTCGGTGCCAGGCGAGTATTCCAAGGTTGACCTAAGTTCGGAAATAGTATCTGCGCTCAAGTCTCGTTATTAGCATAAATTTGGCTGTCATTATCATAGATCGCTCCAAATGGTGGATATGCGGCTCGTTTTTTTGGGTACTTCATCAGCTGCTCCTACTCTGGAGCGTGGGTTGTCTTCAATTGCGCTTATGAGGGGAGGGGAGCTCTTACTCTTTGATGCCGGCGAGGGAATGCAACGCAACTTTGTCAAAGCCGGCCTCGGAATGAATAGGAAAATGAAGATCTTTATTACTCATATGCATGCCGACCATTGCGTAGGGTTGCTTGGACTCCTGCAGACAATGGGATTGCAAGGAAGAGAAAAGAGCATCGACATCTATGGCGAGCCGCGACTGGAAGAGTTCCTTCGAGAAAATATGCGTATCATCAATTTCCGGCTCGCATTTGATGTCATTGTGCGCAAAATAGAGAAAGAGGGGCTGGTGGTAAGAGAAAAGGATTATCAAGTATCCTGCTGCCAAGCCCTGCACTCTGTTCCTTCGTTTGCGTACTGCCTCGAGGAATTTGATAGGCCAGGCCCCTTTAACGTCTTAGAGGCACAAAGGCTAGGGATACCCGAGGGCAATCTGTACAACAAACTTCAGCGCGGACAGGACATTGTGTACAGAGGCAAGACAATTACAGCAAGACAAATTGTAGGACCGGCCCGTAGAGGGAGGAAGATAGGCATTTCAGGAGATACAAGACCAACAGACAAGCTGGCGAGTTTCTTCAAAGAATGCGACGTGCTGGTCTTTGAATCGACTTACAGCCAGGATAAGCAAGAAAAGGCTATCGAGAATGGTCACTCTACTGCAGCCGAAGCCGCTACGATAGCAAAAAAGGCTGGAGTAGATAAACTGTTACTAACTCACTTTAGTGCACGATACGATGAGACTTCTCCTCTTGTAAAAGAGGCAAGCGCCATTCATTACAGCGTTGAAGCAGCAGAAGATCTTAAAGTTGTCAAGATTTCATATAGGCCCGAATCTTAAGCGACTAACTTTAGAAAGAGTTCAAATAGATCGGAATGGTAGGTCTATTCGTTTCACCTCGAAATTTATCGTTTTCGTTTTTCCTCTGTGTTTTATTATGAAATTACTTTGCTTACCACCTCCTTAGATGATCATGCATTGATCCTGTGATGGAGGACACTGTAGAGATCGTCAAATGTCGCGAGAGCAACGTAGTTCATTTCAGCATAAGGTGGTTTTACTAGCTTTTCTGACGAGCAATAAATAGCAGCAACAGCGTCCTGGTCGGCTCGAGGAACTACTCACTTCACCAGGCCAATTGAGGCCTTTTGGCTCATATTCTGCACCAGGAAATGCCATCCCTGCTCTATGACAGAGCTAAGGGTACTATGCTTAGCCGACATATCTAATTCAACTATCAGATTGGCCGTCGCCAAGTGATCCTTATATAAATTACCATTACCATTACCATTATTATTATTATTCTGTGTTCCTGCACATACTATCCTAGCGTGAGGCAGATGTTAGCGGGTAGCAGTTGAAAGGTGATGGCACTCACTTGTTTATGACGTAAAAATCATATACACTTATCTTTTCTGCCATGTCTTTCTTTCTGAGGCTATACTCTATGGTGGCCCAGAAAGCTGGAAATGTTTCGATGAGTCCTATTACAGGGCAAAGAAATAAGGTTTGTAAATGCAGCAGTACCTTTTTTGCCCATTTCATTTTTGAGTATCGCAGGTTCAGAAAGAGGCCCAACTGGTAAGAGCCTAGCCATACAAGCGAGGCGAAGAGCAGGATAGCAGTCGTTGCAAATTCAATTGGAGTGGTAGTTAAACTTGAATTCGTCATTGAAGCAAACGCGGAAACGATTGGAAGATGGCTAGGAAGAAACATCATGTCTGAGCTTACCATGCCAAGTTGATACATCGAGAGCGAAAAGAGTGGCAGCAAGTAGGTGTGTATCATGAGAGCTGTGGATGCTACGCCAGAAGCAAAGCCCATGAAAAGAGTAACTGATTTGAACATGACTTTGTACCTGTGCAATCGTGGAAATTTATCAAGGTTCTGCATTGTGCCTAGGAACCACCTCCGCCTCTGAAAAAAATGATCTTTTAGGTTGAGTGGTGGCTGCTCAAGTAATATGCCGCCATGCCATCCCATTGATCCTTGACCATATTTTTCATAGACCTTATATCCAAACATCTGGTCCTCGGCAAGTGTGGATCCAAACTTCCACCCAATATCATCTTCAACGTCTGACCTAGCAAGCAGGTTGCTGCCATGCATGTGCATCGGGGGAGGATTTGTCATCTGCGATACGCAGTCATAGCATGCAAATGGCCTTACCGACTCAGCTATTGCAGTAAGCCGGTTTGCTGACTCAAACTTGAGCGGATAAAATATCGGTCCCTCTGACACAACTCCTTTGCCATTCCCGATAAATTTGAGCAGAGCAAGTATTGTCTGCGGCGTCACATAGCTTTCCTCATCCATGTGGAATATCCAGCGTTTGCTAGTATTCTTTCCTATTCGCTGGCGGTGCTCGACCGCATATTGCAACGCTCGACCTTTTTTTACTGCATTTGTTTGATAATTTTTCTCTACTACCAGCACTTCACACTTTTCGTTTTTAAGCGTCCATCTGTCCTGTGGATCGTCTGTCACCACGGAGATCTGGTAATCGCGAAAGTCAATCTTCTGGGCAGAGTCTACTATTGACCTGATACCTCTTCTGACTACTGTTGTCTTCGTGGCAGAACGCGTGGTGATCTGAAAAATTATTGAGGAGTCTTCTAAGAGGCGGTATAGATCTCTTTCTACTAACCGTTTTCTGTTCTTGACTGTCCTCCATACTGAAATCATAGCAACTGGAACATAAGAAAACCAGAAGAACATGGCTACAGCTATAAACGCGTTATCTATCACAAAGAATTCTAATTTTTGATGCTTTAATAATAAATGCATTCTAGAATCAATTTATGATGCATTCCTATGAGAAAATTAACGTTTAAAAGATGGGACAGAGAATCTAAATTATTTAGCCAATCATTAAGGTTCTCTAGAGTTATAATTAGAATACATAAGATATGACAATTTCTAGAAAAACTAGAAATAATAAAAGAGCCTAATACGTAGTGTCGATGGAACCAGCTGAACAACAAATACATTCTAAAGATAATATGACTTATTGTCAACATTGCGAAAGTGAAACGGTAATATTCGATATGGTTTCCAGCGAGTTTGTATGTAGCTCTTGCGGCTGTGTTGCAGACGACCGAATTTTTCATGCCGAGAATTCAGCTGGTATACTTAATTCTTCAGAATACGGTGACAGAACAAGGACAGGGATGCCCGAATCGCTTGCAGTACATCACAAAGGCCTATCAACATTAATCGGCCTTGACGACACGGATGCAAGGGGCAAGACGCTAGAGCCAGCGCAAAAGATGAAGATGCAACGGCTACGTACATGGAATAACAGGTCTCAGCTTAATGACTCTATCTCAAGAAATCTTGAAAAGGCACTGAAATTCCTGAACAACTTTGGCGATAAGCTGTATCTCAGCCAAGCTGTGATGGAAAGCGCTGCCTACATCTACCGTAAGGCGGCTCTCAAGAAACTGGCGAAGGGTAGATCAACGCTAGGACTCGTAGGCGCAGCCCTTTATGCAGCATGCAGAGAGACTGCTACTCCAAAGACTGTGGCGGACGTTGCAGCGGTTTGCAACATTTCAAGCAAGGATGTCATGGCTCATTATAAGCTCATCCTTCGAGAATTATCTCTGCAAATGCCTGTGCTTCACGGTCCCGATTATGTAACGCTGATAGCCAACAGGCTTGACCTGAGCGAGAGGACAAAACGGGAGGCCCTTCGCATCTACACAAAAGTGCAGCAGAACCGCATTTCGCTGGGCAAGAATCCAAGGGCCCTTGCAGGAGCAGTCATTTACCTTGCGTC
>JBKPNF010000306.1:0-14234 GCA_046732455.1 Thermoproteota archaeon
ATTTCTCTTCTCCCATCCTGATGCATTTTCTGACAGACCCTTGACATACTTTACTATTGTCTTTTCCATGTGTTCAACATGCCATTCTCTCATCGGAAAACTATTTTGCACCAACCAAAAAAACCTTCTACCTATAACACAGCACGCCTGTATATAATCTGACTGGTAGATATTGCAAGACTAAGGCCAGTAACCTCCAAAATGGAATCAAGCTTGTGCCGACGCTGTCGCACCGGATAAAATCGCATCATGCGAAACCTTACGGTGATTTCTAGGGACTCGACTGATTATAGTCTGCTGCTGCGCTAATTGCTCCTGCTTGCAACCTGCGGTTTCTCTTATTCTCTATATAGATTACTACTCCAAGATATATTCCAAGCCAAGGTAAAAACATCACTTCACCAGCTATAGAATGAAAAGCCTCCCATTCATGTACGTCTGTAGTGACTAAAAGCGCATACAGGGAAAGCGAAATTATTCTAACCAGATTCACAGCAACAGTTCCCAAAGTCCCGGCAGCAAAGTAGATCAGTTTCCTATTGAATGGCATATTCATTTTGAGGAGCAACGCGAGCATGACAAGCGTATAGATTATCATGCTGTGAACGCCCGCCGACGGCCAGAAGACCTGCAATGCAAAGGGACCATTCAGCCCATTCAACACAAGGAGGTTACCTTTTGCGACCGCCGGAGCTGCAGGATTTTCTTGAATTTGTGGCCCTACATTAATAATGGATTTATCTATAAAGTTGACGACCCCCTGATCGATCTGCAAATAAATTGGCACTATAAACTGAAGAGGCCCAAGAGAATCAAAGGGAAAAAACGCGTCAAGAGCGAGGATGAGCGCACTTCCTACCAGATATATAGCTCCAGCAGACGCTATCTTGTACCATTTCTTGCCAAAAAATAATACCAAGGAGCTGGTTACAAATCCGGCCATTACAATAAAATCCCACATCCACATCCAGCTGTCTGTCAGTGAGACATTGTACACATCTTTTCCATTTCTGATATAATCACTTAGTCCGTATGGTAACGCAACAAAGTATGAAATAGTGAGGGCTGCCATGCAGGCAACCATGACTAGTCTTTTCTTAGTCAGGGAATATTTGAGCCCAATAAGCTCAGCCGAAATGAATGCCATGGCAAACAAAAATCCGCCCCGGCCCTCGTTCCAAGAAAGAGAGAACGTGTCGGGATAGGCTACTAAGGTATACAGAATTGGCGAGATAAGTATCAAAGTTGCCGCTATGCTTGAACTTATGCCAAATACTATGTAGCCTTGAGTGCCGTCGGAAGCAACAGGCTTGTCGCTTGGCAAGTTTCACACTTTCTCATGGACCGACGGCATAAAAATGTTCTAGGACTGGACGATCGCTTCCGTAAACCAATGGGGCATCAAGCCATGAGCATTCTTAAGCAGGTAGGAGACGCTGCTGTCTAAGACATACGTCGTTGCATAATCGTCTCTACTTCGAATGCTCCTGCCATACGCCTGAACGAGCCGTAGGACCGTGTTCCAAGTATACCATTTTGGGTCACGGTCTTTTTTCGCAGCAATTTTCTTGTCAGTGAGGTCTGGATATGGTACCTTTACAATCACCTGAAATCTTGATAAGTCATCCTTCAAGTCTACACCAAGGTGAAGAGAGGGCGATATTAGAACTGACTGATTTTTGCTCTCATAATGCCTTTTCAGTACTTCGTTTCTGTCAAGGCTCGACGCTGTCTCTATGAGCCTGCTCGAATTTTCTTTGCTGACATTGTCCCTAATGAACTGGAGCTGAGAATAAGACGTAGTATGTATTATGCCTTTTTCATTCCTATGTATCGACATGATATTGTCTACTGCCTGGGCGATTTTAGGCAGGCCTGCATTCATCGTTTTGGCACTTAACCATGCCACATTCATCATGTGGATAGGCCTATTCTTGACTGGAAAATCTGACTCTTCAATTCGTAAGAACTTAACTTTTTCAGGGTCAAGGCCTGTAGTCCTGCACAAGTGATCTTTGCTAAGAATTGTCGCACTCATCAAAAGCGAAACGGATCCCTTGTCAAGGATTGTATTAAAATAACTAGACACATCTAGAGGAGTCAGGGTTACCTTTAGCAGCTGGTTTGATGTATCACGTTGGATACCTGACACTATCCAATTATCTTTGTTTGCTTTCATGTCGTCGATGACCCCTGCAATGTTCTTGTCGAGTTCTAGCGCATCTATCAGATTCTTTTCAGTGTAGGGCTCTAGGCTCACCTTCTGATTACTACGTTCTATAATGCCTTGAGCCTTTTCAGTAAACTCAGATAGCCGCTCCTTTAGTTTCACGCAAAGGTCAAGCCAAGTTTCAGTATCCTCGATATTAGTATCCGGCATCTGCATTTTCAGGAATGGAAGCATGTTCTTGCGAACCGTAAAACTTCTAAAATCGCCCACTTCATTTTCCAGCTGATGTGCTTCATCTAGAACTAGTAGTTTACGTTTTTGTGTTGCACCAGCATAAAAGATGTCTGACAGAAAGTATCTATAATTATATACGGTATGGGCTGAGTGATTACCTATCCACTTTTGGTGGTAGTAGTGGCATGGCCGCCAGTCCAAGTCAACCAGTCTTGGTTTTGATCTCATCTTCTCCAAGTATTTGCGCTCTGCAAAAGGATCAAGCTTGACTATCTCGTGCAGGGTACCTGGCCCTTCAACCCTGTAGTCGATCAGGCGAGTCTTATATGAACAGTCGTAGTTTTCATCCTTAATGCAAGGACCATAGTTGCAGCTTTCCTCAAGGCCCATATCTTCCTTGACTATACAGGGGAAATTGCTCCTTCCCTTTACTTCAACTACAAATGGAAAGTCGCGCCGATACTGGGTCTGCAAGTCTTTCGTTGCAGTGCAGATATGGGAGCTACCAAGGTAGCGGGCAAGCGTTATTGCAACAGGTGTCTTGCCAAAGCCAGTGGGAGCTTCTAGGAAAATTTGCTTGTAACCGGATTTGATTGCTGACTCGATGATATCAAGGATTTTTTTTTGCTTTTCCCTGATCCTTGGAAATGGAAAATATGTTAATATGGTACCGGTCATTTTCAAATTACCTACAGATATTGGTTACTTTTAACATACCATGCTTTTTAAGGTTCGGAGTTCTCTCCAGATCCTTCGTGTAGCCAACATCGGACGTAGCCTGTTTCTGTTCGAAACTCAGGAGGATTCTGTTTGCATATATCCATAGCATGGACGCAGCGGTCAAAGAACCTGCACCCTGGAGGCGGACTGAGCAATGAGGGTGGACTGCCTTTAACAAAGTGGATTTTTTTGTCCTTTGTCCTCAGTCTCGGAATTGCCTTGATCAAAGCCTCAGTGTATGGGTGGCGGGGATTGTTATAAATATCCCTTGTAGCGGAGACTTCGACCAATTGACCGCCATACATGATGGCTATTTTGTCTGTTATCTGTGATACAAGGGCGAGATCATGTGTTATTAGTATTATAGTTATTCCTTTTTCCTTCTGCAATCTTTTGAGCAAGCTGATTATTTGCGACTGGACGATCATATCGAGTGCTGTAGTTGGCTCGTCTGCTATCAAAATATCAGGATTCAGCAAAAGTGCCATTGCAATTACAACACGTTGTTTCATGCCGCCGGAAAGCTCGTGGGGATAGCGCTTTGCAATCGACAAATCAAGGCCAACTTGTTGCAGCGATTGGGCTACTTTATCGTCCATTTTGCCTTGGAAGTGGTGTTCTGTTAGAATTTCACGTAGCTGGCTTTCGACTGTGTATACTGGATCAAGCGCGTTCATCGCACCCTGAAACACCATTGCTATTTTTTTCCAGCGTACCTTGCTGTCGAATTCTGATGAAGACATTCTTGTAATATCAGCCCCTTCAAGGATTATGCTGCCTTCAACTATTCTACCAGGGGATTGTATTGATTGCATAAGAGCTGCACCAAGCGTGCTCTTGCCGCATGCTGACTCGCCAACAATACCAAGCGACTCACCATCCGACAGTTTGAAGTTGATGCCGTCTACTCCCCTGATTGGTCCTTTTTCCGTGAAATAATATGCCTTGAGGCCGGATACTATGAGTTTAGGCAATAACGATAGAATAAATCATTGTAGGTTATATGAGGATTCTGGCAATTCGTACATGCGGCTATAAAATTGTATTTATACCACAAGCAGGAGAAAGTGGAACTAGTTGGGTGAACTACTTGAGGTAAGACACCTCGTAAAATATTTTCCTATCAGGAAAAGTTTACGCCAGTTGTTTAAGTCCGGACAAGAGCATTATGTTGTCAAGGCAGTAGATGATGTCAGCTTTATGCTTGACCGGGGTAAGGTGCTTGTTTTTGCGGGCGCATCCGGCTCAGGCAAAACCACAGTGGCGAGAATCGTCATGCGCGCTATAGACCCGGACCACGGCTCGGTGATATTTGAAGAGAATGATGTAACACTATCTAAAGGAAGCCGGCTCAGAGAGTTCCGCACGGCAGTTCAAATGGTGTACCAAGACCCCTATGCGTCACTTAATCCCCGTATGAAGATAGGAGCCATCATAATGGAGCCAATCAACATTCACGACAAGACAACCTCAAAGGAGCATAAGATAGAAAAAGTCCTAAATGCTCTACGAGAGGTTGGGCTTGAGCCGCCACAGGAGATAGCAGACAGACTTCCATACACACTCTCAGGGGGGCAAAGACAAAGGGTCGCAATTGCAAGGGCACTTGTGCTGCGGCCCAAACTAATCGTAGCTGATGAACCAGTTTCTATGCTTGATGTCTCCGTTAGAGGCGAAATCTTGGGACTTATGCAGAACCTGAGGCACAAGTTTAACATTTCTTATCTATACATAACGCATGATCTATCGACAGCCCGATACCTAGGAGACGATCTGGCCATAATGAAGTCTGGGAAGATAGTTGAGAAAGGACCCATTGATAAGGTCCTCTCCGATCCTTCCGATGCATATACAATAGAGCTAATAAATGCAATACCCCAGGTAGAAGGTAGATAAACCATCAATACGGTTAGAAAGATTATATTAGACTTTTTTAGGCTCTGATAGCATTGCAAAAAGCTCAAGTAGTGGCTTCTATCGTTCCTATTTTCATCCTGCTTCTGTCTATTTCTGCGCCCTTTGAGAATCTCGCTTTCTCACAAGTGCAAGAAAAAGGCCCCTATATTGATCAGGCAAGATTTATTCAACGGGGGGATGAGAATCTTGCCCTTGAAGAGGTTAAATCTGGCACCCTTGACACGTATTTTTCTGCAATCCCTGCCGAATCTGCCAATGATGCAAGGAATGATCCTAGGCTAAAGGTCTATGATAAAACTGCTGGTTCATTAGGTCTTTTTGTAAATCCTGCCCCTGCGGCAGATTCAAACATCCTAAACCCCTTTCAGTTCAGGGAGGTCCGCTACGCCTTAAACTATCTGATAGACAGAGACTTTGTCATTAACGAGATTCTGAAAGGCTACGGTAGTCCCCTTATTGGACCATTTGGGATATATTCGCCGGAATATCTAAACGTTATAGACGTAGTCGAATCGTTTGGCTTTAGGTATAATCCTACACTTGCTGCAAACATGATTTCTGGACCTTTGATTGGGGCGGGTGCTACAAATGAGGGTGGCAAGTGGATATTCAACGGCAATCCCATTACCATAAAGGTGCTCATAAGACAAGATGACGTCCAAAAACAATCAATGGGTCAGCTGATTGCTTCAGAGCTTGAAAAGATCGGCTTTACCGTCCAAAGAGACTACGGTGATTTGAACAAAGCAAACACCGTGGTGTACGGTTCTGATCCAAAGAATTTGCAATGGCAAATATATACCGAGGAGATTGCTGGCACCAGCGCGTTTGTAAGGTACAATCCTGTAACTCCGGGCCAGATGTATGCGCCTTGGATGAGCGGGATGCCTGGATCTCAGAACCCTGCATATTGGAACTATCAAAACACTACCCTTGATGAGATTACCCAGAAGATCGCCTTTTTCAACTTCACCTCTGAAGAAGAAAGGAACCGTCTTGTAGGTGATGCCGTAAAGATGGGGATACAAGAATCGGTTAGGCTCTTTGTTGCGCAGAAGACTGACCCTTTTGTTGCTTCTGCCAATATCCAGGGCCTGGTGAACGATTTTGGGGCAGGGATAACAAGCAAGTATTCTCTACTAAATGCAAGATCAGGTGACGGCAATGCTTCGCTTGACATTGGCGTCAAACAGATCCACCAGGGATCATGGAACTCAATCGCTGGTCTACAGGACATCTATGGTAGGAGTATTTATCTTATGGTTTCAGACCCTGACACCTTCAGAGATCCTTACACTGGAGACGTGATTCCATTTCGAAGCCAATGGACTGACATCACTACAAAGGGCCCACTTGGCAAAGTACCTGTACCCGCCGATGCAATAAGGTGGAATCAGACGCTACAGCAATGGACCCAGGTAGGTGAGGGCTCTGGCGCCACAAGCAAGGTGACATTCACGCCACTGTATTCAAAGTGGCACAATGGCATTCAGATGGACGTTTCTGACATGATGTATGCTGATTATTTCACTTATGAATGGGGTACTGACACGGGTCCACAAGATCGTACTGTAGATCCTGAATACACGCCACTTGCGAGCGAAGCTCTTAAGCTTTCTAAGGGCCTGAAGTACTTAGCCCCGGATAAAATTGAAGCATATATTGACATTTGGCACTATGATGAGAAGGAGATCGCTGACTCGGGCGTCTTCTTTGCCGATCAGCCATGGGAAATCCTTGCTGCGTCTGAAAGAATTGTCATGGACGGCAGACTTGCTTACTCTAGAAGCGAGGCACAAGCTAAAGGCGTTGGCTGGTATGACCCTGTGGTGAAAGAGCATGCAGAGATGATCAAGGCAGAGCTGCAAAAAATGAAAAATGAGCAGTTTGTGCCACCTGCGCTAAAAGGTACAGTAACGGCGCAAGATGCGATTAAGCGTTACGATGCTAGCATAAGCTGGATTGAAAATCATGGCCACGCAATAATTAGCAATGGTCCGTTCTTTCTTGACAACTTCAATGTAGCAGGAGGAACAGTAACTATTAACGCATTCAGGGACCCCTCCTACCCATTCGAAGTGGGCCACTGGGCTCACTATGAGACGCCTCGGGTTGCTGACATTAGCAGCATCGACGTGCCGAGAATAGTAATGATAGGTCAGCCCACTTCGATGAAGGTCAATGTTACCATCGCCGGCCAGCCAAGTAGCAATGCCACTGTGAACTATTTTGTCTCAAACAAAGATGGGATGGTGGTAATTAGGGGAGAAGCGCAGGCTGGAAGCACTGGGCAATTCAGTATTGATTTGTCACCGGACATGACTGCAAAGCTGTCTGCTGGACCCAACCAAATCAAGATATTTGCAACTAGCAAAGAAGCGCTTCGCCCAGATATCTCTTCAAGCACAATTCTTGCTGCTCCAGGCGCAGCAGCAATAGGCAGCAATCAGAGTACAAATAACAATAATCAGATGGACAACGATCAAACTGCTGTTGATACAGCTCAGTAGGACTGCAACGGCAGTCATACATATATTTAAGATTATTAATTAGTTTTATTATCGTTCAGTCCAAAGCTTGCCAACCATGCTAGAGAGCAGTAACGCCATGGATACAAATTATTTTATTAAACCAGGACTACTACTTCTTCTATATCCACTCTTTTTGAAGAACCTTACTTCATTGATTTGAGGGTCTTGCAGGGTGTGCTGACAAGGCTAGCCCTGCAGCTTGAACACGCGCGCTGCATCAGAAATATACAGGCAATGTATACGTAGTCCAGCATACAGCCGAGGCAGCTCAAGAACAGTTATTCATTATTTTCAAAATCCCATTCACTTTTTCCTTTCCCCCTCGGCTCACCGTTGTGACTATGACTGCAGAAAAGCATGTGGCTTCTAATAAGAAGCGCTCCGGCCTCTGTTGTATCATTGATTGATGTTTTGGGAACGGCCAAGCGTCGCAAGCGTACCAAAACGTCGTATACAACATGGATATATACCAGCAGGAGAAACTGGTAGAAAAATATAACCCTTAGCCGGTGATTGAGTATAGTTGGGAGACTTTGGCCGCTTTCTTGTAAAACGCTCGCTAAACATGGTCATAGTGCTCTTTTCCACCTTGATTCTGACAATGGCCCTCCTGGGTTCTACCATGGATAAGATACTGCTTGATGCGACAAAATCCTCAGTTGCTGAAGAAACAAACCGTGGCAATATCAAGTTCCAAAACACGCAGGAGCGCCAGAATTACATAGACCAAAGGGTTGAGCTTCAAATCAAGACTATAGGTCTTGACGAGCCGTGGTACTCACCTAAGCGATTTACAAACACCGTCTTGAAGGTGATGGTGCTGGATCTTGGGAAGTCTAACTACATTACGAGCGAGAGCGGGTCAGCAAATGTGCGAGACATCATCCTCGAAAAGATGCCAAAGACAATATTGCTTTTTACCACCTCAACTCTAATCATTACTGTCCTCGGTCTTTACCTTGGCGCCTTTGCGGCTAATCGCGCAGGCTCTATATGGGATAAGACAAATTCTGCTTTTGCGGTGTTTAGCAGCACCTTTCCTACTTGGTGGGTGGGGATGCTCATGATCTTTGCTTTTGCCTTTATATATCATATTTTTCCTGCGAGGGCAACTCCTCTGACTGCGCCATCCGATCCATCATATGCAGTGGACCTTCTTTACCACATGGTATTGCCCCTTCTGACAATTGTCCTGGTTGGCTTTGGCTCGTGGGCTTATATTGTACGCTATTTCGTGGTTGGAATACTAGGGGAGGACTACATTATAGCCAAGAGGGCAGCAGGTATACCCCAAAAGCGGATCCTCTATTCACATGCTCTGAAAAATGCTGCACCGCCGATCATTACTGTCGTAGCCTTGAGCCTTGCTGCCTCCTTTAGCGGTGCCATTACAGTAGAAGCAGTTTTTGGCTGGCCGGGGATGGGAAGCTTGTATTATCAGGCAATAGGCTTCTTCGATATCCCTGTTATAATTGGATTGACGTATATATCGACGCTCATTTTCATTGTCACTGTATTTCTCACTGACATCCTGTACGCATACTTTGATCCTAGGGTGAAAGTAGGATGACGGGTCCCCTAGAAGTTCTTTCTGTATTAGAGATTTTCAGGGGATTCAAACGATCCAGGGGCGGTCTTGCAGGTGTTGCAATATTATTGGGGCTTATCCTGATGACAATTTATGCAGTAGCAGCTATTCCTCTTAAATCCTTCACACAGTGGAACAACCCGAATTTTTGGATCGACCAGCCCAAGTCGGCTATGCCTCTGTGGATAAACCTGCTAGGACTGAACGTGCCAGAGCATTTGATCATGACAGCCAAGGACGCCAATAAGTCCACTCTCCAGCAAGATGGCGTGCGCACGGAGATCCATTCCTACACAGTCAATTTCAATTATGATTCTTATCCAAGCGACTTCATGGTACTATACTCCGCGAAGTACGGCAGCACTCAGCCAGCACTACAGATCGACGTACTTAGACCAGACGGTAATCAATTCCAGATCTATTTTGCGTCGCTTCCTTCCTCTCAGAATGAGAGCAATCAATTCTCTTCTAGGATCTTTTCTACAGACAGACTTATCTCAGATAGCCTTGCTGGATACAGTAATCTCTTTGGATATGCAGTAGATCCCAACAGACCGGAAGTTATGATATTTTCTGAGACTGATGAAAACAGAGTGCTAAAAGGCACCTATGTCATCCGCAATACTTTCTATATGTTTGATTCAAGCGATTCTATTGTGGATTCGGGGGTCATATTAGGGGGTAAAGCCTACGGAATCATGGGCACAGATGACTTACGACACGATTTGGCAATTGGCATCCTGTGGGCTGCACCTGTTGCACTTTTTATCGGCCTCACCGTGTCAGTAGCTGCAGTGCTTATTGGCCTGCTATATGGTATTATTGCAGGCTACAAGGGAAGCCGCACCGACGAGGGTCTTATGCGCATAAATGATATGTTTTATTCGCTTCCCACCCTTCCCCTTCTCGTGATTTTGTCATTGACAGTAGGCCGCAGCATATTTTTAATAACTGGGTTTCTCGTAATTTTCGGTTGGGTTGGAATGGCAAAGATAAGCAGAAGTCTTGCACTGCAGATAAAGAGTCTGCAGTACGTTGAAGCAGCAAGACTGATGGGACAATCAGACACAAAGATAATCTTCAAGCACATAATTCCGCAGCTGCTGCCGCTCACGTTTGCAAGCATTGCCATAGCAGTTCCAAGCGCAATTCTAGCTGAGGCTGCACTGTCTTTTCTGGGCCTTGGAGACCCATCGATCCCCACTTGGGGTAAGATCCTGCACGACGCCCACGCTGCGGGGGCTATGTCAAGGGGCCTTTGGTGGTGGATAGTGCCACCGGGCCTCATGATAGCCTTAACAGGACTTGCGTTTGTACTCATTGGCAATGCGCTTGACAACATAGTGAACGTTAGATCCCGGAGAAGATACTAATAATAATAATAATAATGAGGATGCCTCAGGATCTCATAATCTTCATCATAATTGATAATGTGTTGTTGTAACCATCATCATCAGACGGCTCTTCCTATTCCTCATCAGCATCCATTCAGTAGCTGGACGATCTATTGTATGAACTTTTAGCTTCTAACCTTTAATCCTCACTATCTTGATTCTGTCAAGCACCTTCCGATACTCTGTGTAGGTCCCTGCACTATTCGGTTCGTCATCTCCCGTTCTATCACAGTCGCTGGTTCAAAGGTCTAGACACTTCTACTATTTTGACGATATACGGCCTAATCCCATATGGGTTATATAACCCAAAAGATACATCACTTTAAGTTTATAATAATTGAAGTCCCCGATCTGCTCCTTTGATGCTAAGTCCGGCGTGCTTTGCAAAAACTGCGAAGCGAAGCTGAAGGCGGGAAGCATAACAGAGGATGACATCGATGCTGCAAAAAAGCTGATTGGTTTGGCAGATCACGATCAGCAGATCAACAAGTTTACCCTTGTCCGAGGTACCCGAGTGCATGGCGATTTTGTACTCATATTGCGGGGTCCAGACGTAAGCGTTCTTCGTGCTAACAAGGAGCTGGCGAGCAAGATTGAAAAAGAAATGGGACAGAAGGTCTGGTTTATTGAAACGGAGGCATCTGACAGACGATTCATAGAAAACCTCTTTCACCCTGCTAAAGTTTTGTCGGTCAACTTTTTCTGGCTTCCTGAAGCCAACAAGCTTACAAGGGTCATTGTTGCTGGCGACGCGAAAAGTGAGTTAGTCAATATAGAGAAAGTTCAAACGATCGCAAAGGCTGTAAGGAACATTGAGTTGCTGGTAGAGTTCAAGAATAATCAAAAGAGGACCTAAGAAAAATGGATGAGGAAGACACTAAAAGGACGCATTATGCACGCCAAGTTGACACTACTCTGCTCGGGCAGCAGGTAAAAGTGGGAGGTTGGATAGAGGACATTCGCGATATTGGCAAACTTGCTTTTGTAACGATCAGGGATGTCACAGGCATATGCCAAGCTATCGTGACTGGCAGCAATGTCCAATCTGCCCTGCAGGCGCCTAGGCAGAGCGTGGTAATTGTTACAGGTATTGTTCAAGAGAGCAAGGCAAGAGACTTTCCTGCTGAGTTAAAGGTAAGCGAATTTAGAGTGCTTGCAGAAGCGCTCCATCCTCTGCCACTAGATCCTACAGGGCGCGTTGAATCTGCGTTAGATAAGCGGCTTGATGCACGTGCGCTTGATTTAAGGAACCCGAGAGTTGCAGCCATTTTCCGGCTGCGCTCTGCCGGTCTTAAGATCATAAGAGATATGCTCTGCTCTCAGGGTTTTGTTGAAGTAAGCACCCCCAAAATAATCGGGAGCGCAACTGAGGGAGGAGCAAACCTCTTTGGGTTTGACTATTTTGGAAAGAGAAAAGCATACCTTGCACAGAGTCCGCAATTGTACAAGGAGCAACTAATGATAGCCCTTGACAAAGTTTTTGAGATTGGACCGTACTTCCGAGCAGAAAAATCCCACACCGTCCGGCACCTATCTGAGTTTACTAGCGTCGACATTGAAGCCGCATTCCTTGACTACCAAGATATTATGGATATTTTAGAACAGATGATAAGTAGAGTTGCTGCTGAGTTTCAAGAGAACTACAAACCTGACCTGCTGGCAGCGGGCGCAAAGGAAATCTCGGTTACAAAGATTGACAGACTAACCTATGAGCAATGCCTAGAGGAGCTCTCTAAAGAAGGCGAAAAGCTGGAGTTTGGGGAGGATCTCTCCGACTCTGCGCTCCGAAGACTTGGGAGCTTGCATCCGGGGTTTTACTTCATTATGGACTGGCCACTGAAGCTTAAGCCCTTTTACATACATGGGAAGGATGAGGACTCTAGACTTTCAAAGTCATTTGATCTACAATACAATTACTTGGAGCTTGCCTCGGGAGGGAGACGTTTGCATGATCCTGTAAAATTGCGTACTAGGCTTGCAGAGCAGGGACTGAACCCAGAGGCCTTTGGAGACCACCTCAAAGTGTTTCACTGGGGTATGCCTCCACATTCTGGTTGCGGGCTTGGTTATGATCGCCTGATGATGATCCTGGCTGGAGCAAATAACGTACGCGACGTAGTTCTGTACCCAAGGGACACGGAAAGACTTAAACCGTAGCACTCATGGCCCTTATGGGAATTTCTTTTATTGAGTCGTTGTCATCATAGACAAAAGCTTTCAGACTGCTCTCTGTGGTTGAATAAATAAGCCACACGACAGGGTTTATCTGCATGAATTTTCTATCGGTGCGGGAAGGAAATGGCTTCGTGGGATGTGAATGGAAAATTGCAATGACTTGCATCCCCTTGCTCTCAGCGAGATTGTATGCATGCAGCAGTTCTGTGGGCTCCATGCTAAATGTAATGGGGGACTCATCAACGTTTCGCATAGGCAAAATTTCGACTACTGCGTTTTTCTCGCCTAGGAGCAACGCGCAGGACTCGTCTGGAAGTACATCTTTGGCAATATTGACGAGCTCTTCAATCTGTCCTGAAGTAAGCGAGATACCCTGCATTTAACTTGCAGTGACCTTGGCCGTCATCCATGGATGAATGCTGCAATAGTATGGATACTCACCGGCTCTATCAAATACGAACTGAAAGCTATCTCCCGCATTTAATATGCCAGAATCAAACCTTCCATCAGGCGTAGGCGTGTTGTTTCGAACGGTTCCCGAAGTTACTGTGTGGGATGCAGTATCGTCATTCTTCCATGTTACTGCAGAGCCTACAGTTATTCGCGCAACGTCAGGAGTAAAGAATTCCTCGTTGGTTGGAACTGATGCTCCATTTACAATTGATACGCTAGTTACTAACGGGCTTGCAGCACGAGAGTTTGGAGCTGTTTGATTGGCTGCCGAGCTGCCTGCTGTTGTAGCGTTGCCTGCTGTTGTAGCGTTGCCTGCTGTTTGATTGGCTGCCGAGCTGCCTGCTGTTGTAGCGTTGCCTGCTGTTGTAGCGTTGCCTGCTGTTTGATTGGCTGCCGAGCTGCCTGTAACTACAAGTGTTGCCCCCATAAATGGATGGAGCGTGCAATAATACTGATATTCAGCCGGTTGCAGGTCGGCGGTGTTGAGGAGCCACTTGGCGGCAGCGTTGATTATGCTGGAGTCAAACGCACCTGTCTGTTTGCTGGTTACGGTATGGGGAGTGTTATCTTCGTTTGTCCATTCAACCCCGTCGCCTTGGTTCACCTTAAGAGGATCAGGGTCAAAGTCGGGGTTGCCTTGCGCCGAAGCTCCTGGAAGTATCCTTGCACTGATTGTGTTCGCAGGTCGAGCTGCTGTTTGATTGGCTGGAGGCTGCGCTTGTTGTTGTTCTTCCTCTGCAGGGACCGATGGCTTAGGGGTCACCAGCCCAAATGCATAGAATGTTGAGCCGCCTACTATGGCAGCACTTACAAATATAACAGCTAGGGGTTTGAGGTACTGGGCCCCACGGTAAGATGCAACTGCAAGCACTGTGGCTGGAATCGAGATTATGAGCATAAGACCGATGTAAGCGAAAATACTTGGAACCTGCGTGCTTACTGTAACTGCTGCGGCAAAGCCGAAGGTTACAAGGAAGCCAAGCGTGATAAATGTGGCAGATTTGGCCCTGCCGGAAGTCGGAAATCCATCCTTGAGGAGACCTGACGCAAGG
>JBKPNF010000307.1:0-1193 GCA_046732455.1 Thermoproteota archaeon
TATCTCTTTGATATATCCTCTGCCTTCTTTCCCTCTGATTTTGCGCGGTTAATTATCTTGTCATCTACATCAGTAAAGTTCTGTACAAAAACTACTTTATAGCCTCTCGATATCAAGTATCGGCGCAAAACATCAAACATAATGATTGTTCTTGCGTGTCCAATGTGAGAGTTGTCATAAACTGTGACTCCACAAACATACATCCTGACTGTGTGGTTTTGCAGCTTTAGCTCCTCGACTTGCCGGCTGAGTGTATTGTATAATTTCACTGTCGCGATTTGGGGTGGACTTGCCCCTGTTTTTTACTTTGCTAGGCATCGATGTAAATATCGTTTCCTCTAATGTCTACATTGTAGGTCATCAGCTTTACACCTTCAAGGTAGTCAAGCAGCTCTCCTGTTTTAATGTTGTAGTGCCATGAATGCAAGGGACATTCAATGACTTCGCCGTCTATCTTGCCAGGCGCAAGCGAGCCGTCCTGATGGCGGCAGAGTGCCTCAATTGCATAGTATCTGCCGTTTGCATAAAAAAGCGCAATTCTTGTGCCATTGATGTAAAGCTCCTTTCCTCTATTCTCTTTAATTTCACCCCGCTTGGCGACCTTGACAAATGTCAATTAACAGCTGGGTGTATCCAATCTGGCTATAAATTGGTTATTGGACAGCCATCAAGGGACCTCCGCCACATCTAAATATCTCTCCCAGTGCTATAGCAACATCAATTCCGGCATGACATCGTCATACAGACTCATGATGGCCGGTGTTCTGGCTCTTATAATTTTTGGCATAGCTATGGCCCTTTACGGATACCAGCAGGCCGTTTACCCTGTTGACAGTGCACTTGGTTACCTGAAAAGGGCCCAGGCTGCCCAGACTCCTGAAGATTTGGCAAGCTTTGTCTCAAAGGCGAAGATGGAGCTCCCAGAGACTGGCAATCCTGTATGGGCATTTCCGACTGCAAAAACAGACTTGGAACTCATACAAGAGAATCTTAACGACGTTGTGGTCCGCGCTAACTCAATAGCATCAATGGAACCATATAGTTCTGAATATAATTCAGGCATGTTGGACATTCATGTGTCGTTAGAGACAATTCAACAAGACATGACCGATGCAATGCCGTACCTCTACGTCAGTTTTACCAACATCATCCTAAGTGTAGTGTGGATAGCTATAATACTTGCACTCTTTGCC
>JBKPNF010000308.1:0-9154 GCA_046732455.1 Thermoproteota archaeon
GTGGTCTCGTGGGCTCGGAGATGTGTATAAGAGACAGATGGTGACCGCTTCATCACTTTCAGGACAATATACATATCGCAAAGCGAGATAAGGTTATGGATTAATTATTCACTATGAATAGTAACCTAGTGATGACTTTTAGCAAAAATAACTTCTAGTCTCTCATTTACACTTATACATTTTCTCCCACACCCGTGCTATCTGCGGTATTATTACAGCTGCGGATCTTTCCCATAGGATGTCTCTACCTCGATATAATAATAATTATAATTCCCAAAAAAAGAAGGATTGGAATGGAAACTAATATGGTATTTTATAGTATATTCTAACGCGATCCCGCAAATATCTAACAATGCTTACATAGCGGAGTTTCCTAATTATTTCCTTATTTTAAGAGAAGCTGATACACTCTCCACAATATTTAGCAATTTTATTTAACGATTTTGTCCTTACTAGGCATGTCACTCGACCACTTGAAGATCAGCAAGCAACTTATCTATGTTTGTGATCGTTTTGCCCTCGTTGTCGGCAATTTGCTGCATGGCTGGTGGATTCTCCATGTAATCAGGAATTCGTGCAGTTATCCTCTCTTGATAGGTAGGTATATGTTCATTTTGATAAAAAACACCGATCGGTATCTTATTGCCCCACTCATTTGACTTTTCAATCACTTGGGACATTTTCTGATTTATCTCATCAGGGCTATGTACCTCTCCATCGTATCCTGTTTCTTCCAGCTTGTACATCCTCGGCATAGCTTTGCCAGCTTTCGGATCGATGTTGTCTAGCCCTTGGAACCATTCCTTAGTGTTGATGTCATTATATGTAGGGCATGGCTGTAACACGTCAATGAATGCAAGTCCATTGTGGGCAACTGCCTTCTTGATCAATTCCTTCAGGTGACGGACGTCATAGGAATAGCCTCGTGCAAGGAAAGTAAAGCCAGCAACAAGCGCAAGAGCTATCGGATTGACAGAATTATTAACATTTGGCTGCGGCAGCGATTTTGTCTTCATGCCCAACTTGAGTGTGGGCGCAGCTTGCCCCTTTGTCAACCCGTAGACAGCGTTATTGAATATGATATAGACCATATCGACGTTTCTGCGCCCTGCACTCACAAGGTGACCCGCACCAATTCCAAGTCCATCGCCGTCTCCCCCCACAGCGATAACCTCAAGTTCAGGATTCGCAAGTTTTGCTCCTTGTGCGAATGGCAGCACCCTGCCGTGCAGGGTATGGATGCCATATGTCTTGATAAAGTGCGGTGTCTTGCCCGAGCATCCGATCCCAGAAAATATCGTAGTCCTGTGTGGGGGAACTTGCAAATCTGCAAGCGCCATCTGGATGGCATTTAATATTCCAAAGTCCCCGCAGCCGGGGCACCAATCGTTGTGAACATCTGTCTTGTAATCTGATAATTTAAGCGCCACTTTTCAACACTTGCCTCCTTGGAGCATCTCCATGTACTATTCTCTTTACACCATTATAAACCTCGTCAAGTGACATCGGTCTGCCGTTATATTTCACGATATGATAGGATACCTCTAGCCCTGTGTGCTGGCGGACTAGTGAGCCCAACTGACCCGTGTAATTCATCTCGATGTTGATTACAGTCTTGGCATCTTTTAACATCGATTTGACCAGTTCTGATGGGAATGGGTGCATGAGGCGAACTTGGATATATTTGACTTTCATGCCTTCGGCTGCCAGTTTATCCATCGCGTCCAATATTGCACCCTTGGTTGAGCCCCAACCAATGATGACTGTGTCGCCGCAGCCATAAGCCACTGCTTTGTCTTCGTCTGGTATTTCATTTATTGCAACATCAAGCTTACTCATTCTCTTGTCCATCATCTGCACTCTTATCTCCGGATCTTCCGTGATGTGTCCCTCCTCAGTATGTTCGTCTCCGCTATTCCAGAAAATTGCACCCTTGGTGCCAAGCGCTACCATCGGGCTTATAGGACTGTTGGACAACTTGAACCGAAGGTAGTTGCCGGCTACTCCTTTGTCTTGCTCTGTTATCTGCTTTACACGCGAGCCTCTGTCAATTGCTACCTTCTTAACGTTAAAGTTTCTGCAAGTGATGAGGCTATTTGCTATTGCCTTGTCCAGCATGTGTATCACTGGCAGCTGATAGCGGTCTGCAAAGTTAAACGCCTTTATAGTATCGTAAAAGCTCTCCTCAATGTCGCCTGATGCAAGCACTATCCTTGGGAACTCTCCATGACCTGCGTTAATTGCAAATTTCAAATCGCCCTGCTCGTGGCGTGTAGGCAGACCTGTAGAAGGACCTGTTCTTTGATAAAGGGAGATCACTACTGGTACTTCATTCATACCTGCCCAGCCAAGCGCCTCCGCCATCAGTGAAAATCCTGGGCCTGATGTTGCGGTGGCAGTGCGGACACCAGTAAGGGCACTGCCAATCGCCATCGTGATGGCTGCAATTTCATCTTCTGTCTGGATGACAACAGTTGAGCCTTTCTTCCCGGAATCGTAGAGATCCAGTATCTCGTTTGCCTCAAGAAACTCGCTATCGTCTGAGGCAGGAGTGATCGGGTAGTAGGTCTGGAAGCGGCAGCCTGCGACCATCTTGCCTAGAGCAGAGGACTGGTTGCCTTGTACTATTATCATATCCGGCTGAGCAGGCCTTATCTTTAGACGATAGCTAAAGTTGCCTCCTGCAAATTTTGCCTTGGCATAGTTGTATGTGTGAACAGAAGCTTGTACGTTCAGGTCAGCTACTTTCTTTTTTGCGCGAAAGATGAATTGAATGGCCTTTGCTAACACTCCACTATCAAAATCCATTATTGCCATCGAAGCTGAAAGCGCCATGACGTTTACCATACGGGTCAGCCTACTAAGCGCAGGATCATTTGCCTTTTGCGCAAACTCTTGCAGGAGCTGAAAGAACGGCATAGGGAACAAAATCACTCCACGCCTTTTGGCGTGCTCGAGTGCATCCTGCACCGTAAATCCCAAGCCAGCCTTTTGCAGCACGTTTTTAATACGCACTGCGGCTGGGTCGTCAACAGTTGGTACCTCATCAAGCAAGGTATTGACGATGCCTGAATCGTAGATTATAGCACTACTTGCAGTTACCTCTTCAAAGTGGCGAAAGACAGTTTCAGCATCAAACGAAACAAGCATGTTAATCTCGTCAACATGAGAATGTAAGGGTTTGTCGCTAACCCTTACAGTAAAGTAACTGTGCTCACCCTTGATGTTGGAATAATATTCTCTCTTGCCAAATAGGTGCAGACCTCCTATGGCACACGCCCGGGAAAAGATGTTTGCAGCAGAATCGACTCCGCTTCCTTGGGCTCCCCCTGTTACCCAGCTCAACGAATTCGTAATTGTTTTTTCCAACTAGACTTCTTTACGCGACCTTCTTTTAATGCTTTAGAACTATCAGCCGCCCGTAGCGGCATCATAGAGGCAGCATTCGCATGAGTCCTTCTGACCGCAGTAAGGGCAGACGCACATACATGCATCAATGGGGTTACCGCAATTCTCACAATTGACTTCCTCTACACTACTGCCTGCCATCTTCTTGTTCGTAGATGTTGTCATGTAAGTAAACTAATTATACTTTTTTACCTGACGGTGACTGATTTTGCAAGGTTCCGCGGGAAGTCTGGATCCGCATTGTTGTGCAGTGCAAGGTAGTAAGAGAACAGCTGTAGTGGGATGATTTCAACCAGCGGGTACAGCAAGTCGTTGTCTATCTTGGGAATCTCTATCATCGCATCATAAATCTCATTTGGCACGTTTGAAATGCCAATTATCTTGGCACCCCTTGCCTTCACCTGGTACGCACTAGAAAGCATGTCGCTGTAGGTCCTGTCGTCAGGATTGAGCACAAAGACGATTGCATTCTTGTCCATCATGGCGAGCGGACCATGCTTTAGCTCGCCTGCTGCAATTCCTTCTGCATGGACATAAGCGAGCTCTTTCATTTTAAGCGCGCCTTCAAGTGCAATTGGGAAATGAATGGACCTGCCAAGAAGGTAGATGTCGTTCACCTTTGGCATCGTAATATTCACCAGCCTTTCGATACTTGCCTGCTGTGCGAGCATCTTAGATATCTTGTCTGAAACCACCTCTCTATCAAAGCCAATCTTGCCTCCACTGATCCTGTCAAGTATTGCATAGACAAGAGACAACTGACCCGTAAAGCTTTTTGTCGCTGCAACGCCAATCTCAGGACCTGACTTGATGCTAAGCGAAACATCTGCAGTCCTTGCAAGCGAGGATGTTTGAACATTTACAATGGAGAGTATTTTTGCGCCAGCTTCCCTTGCGAGCTTGGTCGCCGATAGTACGTCTGCGGTCTCTCCACTTTGAGATATTGCAATAATTACCGTGTCTTTGTCTATCGAGTCCATATTATACTGGAACTCACTTGCCATGACTGGCTCAAAGCGCTTTTTCAAAAAGCGAGAGCCAATCATAGAGACTATTAGTGAAGTATGATAACTTGTGCCACTACCGGTGACAAGGATGTTGCTAGCGCTTACAATTGAGTCGCAGAATGCCTCTATATTGTGTTCGTCTTGATAGGTGGCTGCCTTGACACTTGTGCGCTGCTCAAATATTTCCTTGATTGTATAGTGTGCAAATTCGCCCTTGTTGGCGTCAGCAAGCTCCCATGCAACCTTGGTGACGCTCCTTGTCACCGGCTCGCCGCTGAAATTAACAATACTGACACCGGCCTTGTCTATTATTGCTATGTCTCGATTATCAAGAAACATCGCTTGATCTGTGTATTGCAAAAAGCCAAGCACATCGCTTGACGCATAATACGTATTGTCAGCAGTCCCAATGATAAGAGGCTCGTCAAGGCGAGCGCATGTAAGTGTGCCATTTGCAAATATAGCCACAAATGCATACGATCCTTGAAGCTGATTTACTGTTTCCATCATTGTGCGCTTGATGTCTCTGCCTGTCTTGTAAGACTCTTCAAGCAAATGAGCAATGACTTCGGTGTCTGTCTCGCTTCGGAATCTATGACCCTTCTTAACCAGCTCTTCCTTGAGCGGTAGGTAATTCTCAATTATTCCATTATGTACAACCGCGATGTCGTTGTTACAGCAAGGGTGGGGATGAGCATTATAGTCTGTGACACCTCCATGCGTAGCCCACCTGGTATGGCCGATGCCCACAAAGCCTTCCATTCCTTCAAGGTCAAGGCTGTTGTTTACTTGACCCACCTTGCCAATCCCTTTTCTTACTGAAATCTTATTATTTGAAAGCGTCGCTACCCCCACGCTGTCATAGCCTCTATATTCCATCCTCTTGAGGCTATCGACTAATGCTGGCGCGACAATATTCTTACTTATAATGCCAATGATAGAACACATAACTTATAATTTATTTCCTGAATAGAGAGCTTTTATCTCTTGAGTGTTTATGCTCTGGTTTTATTTAACTATAAAATCAGACCTAATTTTTCTCCATATTGAGTTCACTATAAGACCGCATAAAATAATATAATTAAAGTCTGAATCTACTTTCTCTAATATAATATAAAACCGCTATTCGCTTTCTGCTTTCGAATTAAACCCTGGATTTTTAATAATATGCATTTCCATGGTATCCTTAAAATTGATGATGGGCTATGGATAATATCAGATTTCAATTATAGATTATTTTTCACTAGCGAGCTATACGTACCTAAGGGGCAAAGGCGGACCGGTGGTTCCTAGTAATATTAGCCTGAATCGAGGTCATTTTCACGGCTACGATCTGCTGGAAAGGCGTGGCTCCCTTCCTAGTCGCTTCTGCTATAACATCGGCCAATCCTGCTTATATAGGCTCAGCCTCTCTGCTACTGAGCGTATGCGTAGATATCCTAACTTAGCAGTCCGGGCGATCAGTAATCCTTCATTAGACCGCCTACGGATGGTAAACATCTACAACTCGATATCTAATTTCGTCTGAGCACCCCAAAGTGCTCTAGCCGATAAAATAAATTCCAGAAAGATCTTGGCTAGGTGCTGACATGCTTTTATTCTGAGCTGCCTTATAGAAATTATTGAAGATTTATAGCTTCAAGTGCCCATCCTGCGGCTATGAGTCAAGGCACTCTGTTGGGACGCCGGACAATGATCAGATCCTAACTGATGTCAATAATGACTTTGCTCAATTTAAGCTGTTTGTGTGCAGAAAGGAGCTTGCGCTCGTGCATGTAGATGTACTGGATGCACATTTTAACAAAAAGTGTCCATCAGACAAGAGTGAGCTAGAACCAATAGATGATCCTGAGCATGTCAAATGCCCTCGATGCGGGAATGAGTTAAAGGTTGAAGATATCAAGCCACTGGCGGCAACCGACGGATCCGCGGAATAATATATTATTAGATATAGTATTACTTCCGATCTGAGTGTATTTTGTTATGCTCCAAAAGCGAAGCATAATTAACTTCTGCCATAGGAAAAGTCTGTGTGAGAAAGGTAAAATTGTTTATTGCTTCGAGTCTTGACTGCTACATCGCAAGAGAAGATGGTGGAATTGATTGGCTTTTCACAGATGCTGATTATGGTTATACGAAATTCTATGACTCTATAGATACTATAATCGTGGGGAGGAAGAGCTATGACAAGTCTTTGACATTTGATGAATATCCATACAGGGACAAAAAGGTGTATGTCTTTACTCGCAAGAAGGTAAGAAAGAACAACAAAGAACACGATATTGAATATATAGATACTAACATTCAAGATTTTGTTACAAGTCTAACTCAATCAATTGGAAAAGACATCTGGCTCTTGGGCGGTAGTGAAGTAGTTTCCGCACTTCTGAATGCGGGCTTGGTGGATGAAATTATCTTATCAATTCATCCTATAATTCTTGGCAGAGGTATTCCTCTCTTGAGAAATATCCAAAAGGAGGTTAACTTAAAGCTAGAAAACTCGCTATCTTTCGATAGTGGGCTAACACAATTATGTTATAAAGTTCTTAAAGGCTAGTTTAATTATCATCATCATGCGACGGTAACAGGCACAAGATCGATCTTACAACCTCTCTTGTTCAAATCTTCTTATTTAACGGTAACCCCTACATGACAAGTAATTCGATTTTCCAGAGACCATCATTTACTTTTATTCTTGCTTAGTTTAACCAAGCTAAAGGTAAAACTTGTCTTTAGTACTTCAAGAGTTCTTACGGTCCAAGTTTGTTGGATAAAAGTGTCCAAGCCATCCATTGTAAGACCGCTCTAGGTATCCTATGTAGAAGAGTTGCAATTAAGTATAGATGTTAATGACTACCCATAAGGAAGGCTGTGATGCTTTTACTACCAAGATTCCAGAGTGGACTAGACAAATCTCTGTCCTCTCAAAAGACATCTTGTAGGCCTTGTTTCCATGATTCTCATTTCTTCTGTAGTGTTTTGGGTCTTTTCTTTATGGCTTACAGGGACAAATGGATAAAACTTGTTCCATTTGGAATTATCCGCTAGAAAAGAGCTTTGATTGTTGTGTCTTTGATTATAAAACTGAAAAACTCCTGCAAGTATTTGGTTTGAAAACCCTACTCCATAAAAGTCTCCGCCTGCTGTCAAGCCTACCAAACGGTCTTCAATCTTTTTTTGAACAGAGTTATCCATCAATGATGGTTAAATCAGGCGGCTTCAAAGTCTCTAAAACAGCAAATCAGAGTAGACAGTTTGCAGTCAAACTGGTCGTTAATCGGTTTTAAAGAGATTAGTGTATTTTAGAAGAAGATTCAAGGACATAATAACCAATTCAATCGTGCTCATATATTATTAAATATCCATTGCTCGCTAGAAATCTCAGAGTGATATGGCTTCTCTAAATCTCGCTCAAAAAATAATTTCGGATCATCTTGTGGAAGGTAAGGTAGAGCCAGGTCAGGAAATCGGTCTTAAGGTAGACCGCGTTCTTATGCAAGATGCAACTGGCACCATGGCATGCCTACAGTTTGAAGCCATGGGTATACCGCGGGTTAAGGTAGAACATGCAGCCATATATGTAGACCACAACATTCTCCAGACTGGGTTTGAAAATGCCGACGATCACCGTTTCCTCCAAACATTTGCCTCAAAGTATGGTATCCATTATAGCAAGCCGGGCAACGGCATCTGTCACCAAGTGAACCTTGAACGCTTTTCAGTACCCGGCAAATTGCTGATAGGTTCTGATAGCCACACTCCTACTGCCGGCGGCGCAGGCATGCTGGCAATTGGAGTAGGTGGTCTGGATGTAGCTGTAGCCATGGCCGGTGCATCATTCTACACCAAAATGCCCAAGATAGTTGGAGTAAAGTTGACTGGCATGCTCAGGCCATGGGTCACTGCTAAGGATATAATCCTCGAGATGCTGCGCAGACTGTCTGTCAAAGGAGGAGTGGGCAAGATCTTTGAGTATTACGGCGAAGGTATCAAGAGCCTTGGTGTCCCACAAAGAGGAACGATATGTAACATGGGCGCAGAGCTTGGTGCCACTACATCTTTGTTTGAATCAGATGAAGTCACACTTGACTACCTGACTCGTCAAGGCAGACCGGAGGACTACAAGCATTACACAGGAGACCCAGGCTGCAGCTATGATGAAAACATAGAGATAAACCTGAGCGAGCTTGAGCCGTTGATTGCGCTTCCAGGCTCCCCTGATGCCGTGCACAAGGTACGCGAAGTGCAGGGCATTGATGTTCATCAGGTGCTCATCGGCTCATGCACCAATTCAAGTTATGTTGAAATGATGACTGTTGCTCATGTGCTCAAGGGAAGGAAGGTGCACTCAAATGTTACGATGGCTATTAACCCTGGTTCAAAGCAAGTCCTTGAGACTGTAGCGCGTGAGGGTCCAATATACGATATCATTGCTTCTGGAGCCAGATTGCTTGAAAGCGGTTGCCAAGGCTGCATAGGCATGGGTTCTGCACCAGGAACTGATTGGATTTCAATTAGATCCTTTAATCGCAACTGGCCGGGAAGAAGCGGCACGAAGGACGACAAGGTCTATCTGACATCTCCTGAAGTGTGTGTTGCTTGCGCTGTGACAGGCAAGATAACTGATCCCCGCGACCTTGGCGAGTATCCTAGTATCTCGTGGCCGGATAAATTTGTAATAGATGACTCTTCCATTGTAGCGCCAGCCCCTGCAGATCAGGCGGATAAGGTACAGATAT